>DPYI01000031.1 GCA_003545435.1 Patescibacteria group bacterium
GAGGGTTTTGTGTGTACGGTAAAAATCAGCTTCAAAAGGAACTTCCTTTTGAAGCTAGTTTCGCAGAAGTTGCAGAAAAAAAGAAAAAACTATCTTTTAGAACCTAATTGATTTTGGCGCAGACGATGTAGACGCTTGCCTGATCGCTGGCGGAATTTTCAATCTGGGCGCAGGAATTCGTACCAACCGTGCAATACATATTGCATTTAGAAGGATTGTTATCGCAAAGATTAGTATTGGATGCTTTCGTACCAAAAACAACATTTTTACCGCTAGTGCAGGCAGCAGTGGCAGTACAGCCGGCGGTTGAACATTCAGCGGTCCGGGTTTCAAAAGCAAGACCAAAGGCAGCAGCAGTGATCGTGCCTGCTACATCCAGCGCCGTAGCGGGTCCCGTCGTCCCGATGCCCACGCTGCCTGCGAAATAACTTTTACCACGTGTATTTGCGGCGTAAAAATCGAATGTGCCACCAGAACTGTAAACACCGTATCCGCTGGGATTAGTAGCAAAGACAGCGTAACCATTATCACTATTGGCGCTACCATAGAGGCCGTAACCGGAGGTGGCTACATTACCAACGACACCCTTACCCCCAGTACCACCGTTACCGTAGACACCATAAGTGCCATTGCCGTAAATAGCGTAAGAAGCATCACCGGCACCTCCAACACTCAGTTTTGATAACGGTCCCCTCGTCCCGATACCGACGAGGCCGNNCGTCGTCCCGATGCCGACGCTGCCGCCATTATTGAAAATATTTCCGCTGGTTACGACCCAGGCAGCTCCATTCCAATACGGTGTTACGCCTGCAAACGCGCCATCGGGTAGAAGACCGGTAAACGTACCGCTTGCTCCGCGGATAGTCGGAGGTGCGTCTGTGGTAGTCATCCCGCCGATGGCTGCCTGAACTTTTCGGGAATCAGGTATCTGAAAAACAGTATACTGAAGGAAGCTAAAAACAAAAATGAGACAAAAAACAATGGTAAGAATTATCCGTTTCATATATGTCTATAGATACTATTACACGATTGACGTATTTGTCAACGCGGGAATCCCGACCGTATCNNATGAGGCTTATAACTTATAATAAGTTATAGACGCAGGAAGCTGGTAATATGTCGTTGCACCTATTGTAAACGGTAACGTGTCAATAGTGGGTAGAACCACAAAGCAATCCTCATCGGCATACATGGTTACGCTATCAGCGTAAGGGATTGCGTATATTGTTATTGGTTTTACTTGGCAAGCAGCAAAAACTTTTGTGTTCTGCCGGAAAGTAGCAGGAGACAAGAGTTCTAATATGAGGAAAACTATCAGAAACAATCCCGCTAAAATAACCAAAAGATGAAATGGAGACATAAAAGACAAGACGTTATTTCTAAATTGCATTTTTTTCGTTTTTCTTCTTGTAGCTTTCATACTATTTATTGTACCAGCTTTTCTATTTTGGCATCAAGGAGATCAATCTGCTGGTTCAGGCGCTCGATTGCCTGTTTATGTTTTTTTAGTTCAGCAAGAAGAAGGATGGAGAGTTTTTCATAGTCCACGTTGCGGATTTCTCCGTTATTGTAAATTGCCAGTTCAGGGATTGTCTGATAGACTTCCTCGGCGATAAGTCCGATCTGATGGCCGTTGCCAAGGACTTTCCCCAAGTGTATATATTCCGGTTTGTAGTCAAAGGAAACCGGACGCAAGCGGTAGAGGTTTTCCGTATCAACAACAAGATCAGTAATATGTTCCTTATAATCCCTAGAGCTTCCGGAGGCATAGACTGTTCCGACAACATCCAATTCATACCCCGGATTCGTCGTCCCGATGCCGACGCGGCCTGCGGAAGTGATACGCATGCGCTCGCTGTTTCCCGCTGTGTAAAAATAAATATTCCCGCTGGCGTTTGCAGCCGACAAACCCAATCCGCCCGCCAGATTGCTTCCTGACTCCAAAAGTGCTCCGTCCTGGATGTATCTGCCTGCAGTTGTATAGGCAGTTCCGAAAAGATAGAGGTGCGCCCGGGAGTCTCCGCTCCGCTGATTGTCCAATCCTAGTTGAGAAAATGCAGCGGTCCCTGTGCTTGCATTGTCCACAACCAAACTCGTATCGGCATCCTGATCTTTCACAATATTCAGAATTGTAGCCGGACTCGTCGTCCCGATGCCGACGCTGCCACTTTCCAGTACGGTAAACACTTCTGTTCCCCCAGTTTCAAACAAATTTAAAATATCAGTTGTTCCGCTTGTCTGTACTGTTAGCTTTGCTCCCGGTCCCGTCGTCCCGATGCCGACGAGGCCGGCGTCTGTTATTCTGATCCTTTCATCTAATGTTGTCGTTGTCTTGTCTGTCGTATTGAAAGTAATGTATGTTCCGTTCGCTGTGCTTGACCAGGTTTCTGCGGCATAACCTACCACCGCTACCTTTGCTCCAGTAGTGAAAGCAGAACCAGTATAGCCTCTTGCTCCCATACCAAAGATAACATCATTAGCTTGAAGGGCTGATGGCAACGCTAAAGTTCCTCTTGCAGCTCTTGTGGATACTGGAAACCAAGCTAATGCCGTGCCATCAGCTCCGCTGTATATTTCAGGCATTACAACAGCACCACCGGTTCCAATGACGTGTAAAGGGAAAAGGGGTCCCGTCGTCCCGATACCGACGAGGCCGGCTCCTGATATAACCATTCTTGGAGTCGAGTTACCATTTGTGAGAAATGCGATAGGAGCGTTGTTACCCTGATATATATTTAGAGAGTTAGCGCCTCCATAAGTTGTGTATGCGGAACCATTAGCAATAAGGCCCATGACAGTACCTATAGCGTTGGTTCTAAGTACTAAGGTAGCACCGCCGCCAGAGTTAGCATTTTTTATTCCGATGCCCTCCTCTGCGGCAGTATTTGTGTAGACATCCAGAAGGTATGCCGGTTCCGTCGTCCCGATGCCGACGGTGCCGTCCACAACCAATGAGATTGCTCCTGACGGATCAAGATAATAATTAGCATCGGCATTATCAATAAATTTCAGCCCAGTGATGGTGTTGGCACCGGTTGTCAATGCAGCGTCGACTGTTATCGTCCCTCCGGTAACCCTCGGGTATGGCGTAGGCGTAACAGCAAAGACAGGCGATCGCATAAAAAAGCATGCAACCCCAGCCAAAAATAAAACATATGCGCTGTTTAAAAAACGTTTCATAGGTGTTGTTATTTCGGACATTGTACTTTTATATCAGAGCATTCATCCAGACAATGATCATCAGCGTACGTTTTGGGACACTCTTTTCGCTGAGCATCTCCATAGTGATTGCAGATGCCCAAGGGGTCGCAGGCGTACGGCCCCGGTCCGGTCGGACGGGGCGTGGGAGTTGGAGTGGATCTCGGAGTCGGAGTGATAGTGGGAGTGAGTCCGCCGGCTGGCGGAGGTCCTGCATTTTCATCACCAGCCGCTCCGCCATTTTCCTGAGCTACGGTTTGAGCTGCCTTTCCGGAATTTCTGGCATATCGCCAAATGCCGATATTAAGACCGACATACGCAAAAAAAATGAGAATACCTGCTCCGACAAGAACCATTTTCTTTTGCGCGGTGAGCGTACGGAAAAGGGATGGGGAAACGGCAGGATATTGTTCCATATTTTCTCTATATTCTCTCTAGTTAGTTAACCACGAAACAGTATGTGTGTCAATATCATTACTCATCAGCTAATGGAGTCTCTATTTTTTTAGTGCATTGAGCCATTCCTTTTTCAATTTGGAAAAATGGTGGGCATTGAGATTGAGCTCGGGCAGTTGAGTCGTATGAGAAATAATGTCTGATAACGATGAAATCAATTCCTTTTTTGTCTTTTTGGCGTGTATACAGTACAAACGCCAATCAAACTCCGGCAATCTCAACAAACTCATGATATCCAGCATATCTTTATATCCCTTACTGCTTCCTGACCGCGCCCCGTAGGCAATTTGCTTAAGAATAACCAGAATTTCCGGCTGCGGGACGCGAAATCCGCCAATATTGTGTGAAAGAGCCATAATATCCTCTGCCGGCAATCCAAGCTTGGACCAAAAAGGAACATAGATATCTATCTGTATCTCGTCAACTATTGCCTCGTATTTTGATAACCGATTGTTTTTCGTGACCGTAAATTTCTCTTTTATTTTTACTAACGATTCCATGCTGACAATAATGTCAATATCTTTTGATTTTAACTGGTGCGTATAAAGCCAGACGGCCCACCCGCCGATAAGGACGAAGTCGTATTCATGACGGAGCGCTTGGAGGGTCTGCCAGCTTTTATCAGTAACGGTGTCACGATAGTAGTCCATCGATGACTCCTTTCAGATAGGTAACAAAATCTTTGGCATACCAATCAGTGAGGTTCCACAGATCGACAAATATGTGTCCAAGGGAAAGCTCCTTGCCGTAGAGGTAAAGAAACGGATCGGCTTGCAGGATGAAAACATTTGGTTTTCCGTTTCTTGTTTCTTTTTGAAAACGGTTTTTCACTATTTCCGGGTGGCTATGATAACAATACACGCTCTCATAGTCAGCAGGCGGTTCGCCAAACCGCTGGCGGATGGCGCTATACGCAGTGAGATAAGAGTCCGGAGGCAGCTGGCCTTCAATTTCCCTGACCGGCTCGTTGAGCCTGAAAGAAAAAGCAACATCTTTTGATAACTGCCGGACATTCGCCCAGTGGTAAAGAATTTTTTCATAATCGACAATGTCAAATCCCCGTCCGCCGACCCGGATGCCTCCCAAGCGCCTGATCGGGATGAGTGCCGCGTTGACCGTAGAAGAAGAAACGCTAAAAAGCGTGGCTAATTCCTGCTGTTGAAAGCGGATCGTCCGTTTTTCGATGACCTCAAAGAGAAGGTGGCGCCAAATGAATTCGTTTTTTTTCATAGAAAAAAGACCTCAATTCGAGGATAATCGAAATGAGAGTGTTTGTCAAGTTGCCGGTTTTGTAGTATTCTAGAAATCACCATGAACATCTATCGGTTTTTCAGAAAAATGTCAAAGACGCTTCTTGTGCTCTCTTTTGTCGTTCTTCCCGTCTTTTTCCTGCCCGTCACGCGCGAGTATTTCGATACGAATAAATGGGCTTTTTTTGTCCTCACATCGCTTCTTGTCCTTGTGATGTGGACAGCTCGGCTCCTACTCACCGGAAACGCAACCGTTTCCTGGTCTGGAACAACTGTGGGGATTGGGCTTGTGACTGTTGCCGGGTTTTTTTCCTTGACCTTCTCGTCGTTTAACAAAATAGAGGCGCTCCTGTCCTTTTTGGGTCCTGTCACCTGGATATCGGCAACCGTCATCTTGTTTTTCGGCCCTTCGCTTCTCTCCCAACGGGAAAAAATACTCTTGCGGCTTGGCCTCACCGGAGTTGCCGGCCTTGCCGGCCTTGGAGCTCTGTATCAACATATAGGTCTGGGGACCATGGTTTTCCAAACCGGTTCGCCTTTTACCGATCCGTTTTTCACGCCTGTTGGGTCAACGATCAGCCTCATCACGTTCCTCATCCTGTGCCTTCCCATCAGCATATCGATTGCCATACATGCAATACAGGAAAAAAAAGAGATGATTGCTGCCGTATCCGTGGTTGCAGCCGTGATAACCGTTTGTGGACTGGGGATGACGCTTTGGAACTATATCCCCCGTGCATCTTCCCAAATCCTTCCCCTGACGCTTGGCGTGCGCCTGATCCTCTCATCATGGGACACTATCCCCCATGCACTTTTTGGCCAAGGATCGGAAAAATTTCTTGAAGTCTTTACCCTGTTTAGGCCTACGTCCGTTAACATGACACCCATCTGGAACATCGGATTTACGGCAAATGCATCACTCCTTTTGCACATCGGGAGCACGTTTGGGATTTTGGGGCTTATCTGTTTTGTTGTTTTCCTTTTTCAACTATGGAAAGAGTGGGCCAATCATCCAGTAACATCTCTCCAAGCAATACTGTATATCATTCTGTCTCTCTTGGTTCCGCCAACCTTCATTCTGGTTTATATCCTCATCCTATTCATCCTTTCCTCCGACTCCCAACGGGAAATCCGTGTGACAACTAAAGGACTTGGCCGTTTCCTGATTGCTTTTTTCTTATCAAGCATCACTCTGTTGGGTATATTCGGCCTGTTCCGTTGGTACAAAGGAGAACGCCTGCTTTTCCAATCCCTCGAATCTGCCCAGGATGGCAATGGGTCACAAACATTTATCCTGCAGGAAGAAGCAGTCAAAACAAATCCTATGAATCCTTCGTTTCACATGAGTGTCAGCCAAACCGCGCTTCTTTTGGCTGAGAACCTGGTTCAAAACGCGCCAAGAGATGATAATGGTAAGCCTAAATTATCGGATGAAGATAAGACGCTTCTGACAAATCTCGTAAACCGGAGCATTCAGGAGGCAAAACTTGGTATTACCCTTTCTCCCGGCAATGTCCACACATGGGTCAGTCTTGCCCGGGTCTATCAGGGATTGGTCGGTATAGCAAAAGATTCCGATACTTGGGCAATTGCCAGCTATCAAAAAGCATTTGTTCTGGATCCAACCAATCCGGTCTTGCACCTTGATCTGGGAGGATTGTATATGAGCCTCGGCAGGCAGGAGGATGCAGGGAAAGAATTTATTCTTGCCGTCACCCTCAAACCCAATTACATTGATGGATTTTATAATCTTGCGAACGTATTCAGGCAAATTGGCGATTGGGACAATGCCCTCAAAGCTCTTGAGCAGACGAAGCTCCTGATTGCCAAAGGGTCCACGGATGAAGCAAAAATCCAACAGGAAATCCTTTTCATTTTAGAGGAAAAGAAAACAAAAGGACCGTCCAAAGAACCCACATCCCTCTATGTCCCGGAACTGAAGATGCCACAACAAAATCTACAAATCTACAAATGACAAATCTACAAATCAATGAATAAATATTTAAATACAGAAAAGGATATTCATACACGCATTTACAAATTTATTCTGAATTGCTTCCGTGACGTAGTGAAACAAATTCCAAATACTATTGAAAATACTCCAATAAAACAACAACTCGTGTCTTCTCTTACCTCAATTGGAGCTAATGACCAAGAAGCTGATGCCGCAGGGTCCCGAAAAGATTTTGTCGCGAAATATATAATTGTAAAGAAAGAAGCGAAGGAAACACATTATTGGCTCTGTTTTGTTCGCGATAGCGTCATGGTGAAAGAATTAATTATTGATCCATATATTGCTGAATGCAAAGAGATACTTCTTATCGTAAGTAAAATTATAGAAAACACTCGCTAATTATTTTATTAAGTCATTCCTACATTGATTTGTTTATTTGTAGATTTGTTTATTTGTAGATTAATGTACCCTCCCCCACACCGCTCCTGCTGCAATGAAACAATACAATACCAGTCCTACAAAGAAAGATTTAACCGAAAATACCAAGCCTTTTTCATGATAGACAAACGTGAGGAACTTCCGGATGAGGAAGAAATGCACTATAAGAAGTATGAATAAGGAATAAAGAATGATGGAAACTAATTGAATATTGAAAATTGAGATTTTATTGAAAATTCCTGTCCCGAGCGTAGTCGAAGGAGAAAATTGTCCGCCAGCCGGCGGATTGAAAATTTGGGTAATACTCCAAAACAATATAAAACATATTCCCAACCCCACAACTCCGATTCCAGACAGCGCAGTAACAGCTTCCTGTAGCGTAGTAGCCACGGGATCGAATTTTTTCCTCCCCTGGTACAGTTTTGTCCACCAGTAGCTTCTCCAGAAGTATTTTTTTGCTATCGGCCAAAAATCCTCAAATTCATGGCGGACCCGCACGGTGGGAGCAAAAATAATGGCATACCGCCGCGCTACCCGGTACGTAAACTCAATATCCTCAACCAGTGGGGCGCTGTATGTTTCATCAAATCCCTTCAACCTGTTAAAAACCTGCCGCTTGATTGATGCGATGCGGGTAGAAAAGAGATAGTAATATCCGCTTTTATCCCGTTCATTGATCCAGTAGCTCCAGTCGCGGAGTGCCTTAAAGTTCGGAAAAAACCTGCTGGTTTTCTGGTGTTTCATCCATACGCCGGTAACTGCCATAATATCCGGATCATCCTGATATATCTTTGATAAATTAGAAAGCGCGTCCGGCAGGAGCACCACGTCGCTGTCCAAAAATACGAGAAATTTACCCTTCGCAGCCTCCGCTCCCCTGTTTCGCGCTACCGCCGGGCCTTTGTTTACGGATAAACGAAGAATACAAATATTTAGCTTCAAAAGGAAGTGCCTTTTGAAGCTAGTTTTTTGTAACAGTTCTTTTGAACCGTCGTCAACAATGATAACCTCAAGTGGCGGGGCGTGTTTGGATGAATAAATAGACTCAAGCAAGGGGCCGATCGTGTCTTTGGAATTGTGATACGGGATGATAATGGAGAAAAAGGGTTTCATGCAAATGTGAGCCTCCACGGACTTAAATCCGTGGCATCTCTGGATTGTCCGAGGCGAAACCCCGTACCGAAAGCCCAAAAGGACCATTCATCCCCGACTGAAGTCGGGGGCTTTCTGGTACTGGGGTAATCCGCATTATAATCACTACCTCTCTGTTTACAAGAGGATCCCCCTCATACGAACCAAAATGCTTTTTCCTCAATTAATTTCCATACTCATACTATAAAATATATAATCAATCTATTAACTACTATCAATTACAATCGTCTTACAAATGAACGTAAAATCTTCGTTGCCTCTTCTATTATATAGTGCAACTCCTGATCCGTGAGTCCCGGATAGATGGGTAGGCGGACAAGTGTTCTTGCCGCAGACTCAGTCACCGGTAATCTTCGAGAAAAAAAGGCAACTTCCAAAGGGGACGGCTCCCGAAAGTACGCGGAATCTGCGGTTTCGCGATAACACGAAATCCGCAACTTACGGAGCTGAATTCCCATGGGGGAATCGTGGAGCGGCACATAGTGAGTCGAAACACCAATCTCTTTTTTATGCATTTCTTTGATAAATAGAGCGGCATGGACCTCTTTTTTAAACCGGATGCCATAGATATGCCAATTTGGTTGAGCATAGGAAGGAACGGCCGACAAAGCAACGACATCCCCATAGTCCTCAAAAGCCTGCGTGTAGGTACGGGCAATCTGCATTCTTCGTGCGTTGATAACGGGTATTTTTTCCACCTGCGCAACCAGTATTGATGCTAATATGTCGGACAGAAAAAAACTCGTTCCCTTTCCCACCCAGGTATATCTATCAATCATTCCTTTCAAAAATTCCCGCCTGTTGGTGCCGTTTGCGCGGTATATTTCCATCACATCGGAGAGTTTCTTATTCTTTGTCACAACGACCCCACCTTCTCCGCAACAGATATTTTTCGTACCATGGAACGAAAACGCTCCTGCAACGCCAAATGTTCCAAGCGCTTTTCCTTTGTACGTTGCTCCTATTGCATGCGCAGCATCCTCAATGACAAACAGATGATACTGTTTGGCAATAGCCAGAAGTTCTTCCATCAGGCACGGCATGCCGGCATAATGAACCAGAATGATAGCTTTTGTGTATGGTGTGATACAGCGTTTGACATCCTCCGGATCTATGGTATACCGATCAGGTTCAATATCGGCAAATACCGGCAGAGCTCCGGATAAAATGACGGCATTGGCTGTCGATGACATGGTGAATGAAGGGACAATCACCTCATCGGGTTTGCCCAGTTGAAGTGATGCAAGAATAAGCTCCAACCCATGCGTGCAGGATGTCACAGGGAGTATGTAAGGGGCGTCCAACAACAACTGCAACTTTTGAATGAGTATTTTTGTACTCGGTCCGTCACCGATTCCAGACGTGGTTTTGATACTTTGTATGACGAGCTCAATCTCTTCGTCGCCCCAGTATGGTTTAGTAAAGGGAATGTGCATATGTTTACAAAACAGTACTCCCTTTTATACAATACCCCTATGAAAAAAGCTATGAAGAACAGTGACTCCTATTGGCAACACAAAGCGCGGCAATTTTCAGACCTCTACGCCGGTCAGCCGTTCACCGGAATTCCGTCGCGCATTGTTGCCCGATTTTTGAAAGACCGTACAGAAACACTGCAGAGGCTTCTTCCTAAGACGTCTATACGACACGTGTTGGATGTGGGGTGCGGATCCGGCGTGCACATGAAACTCCTTGCCCCACGAGTGCGGACGGTCGCCGGCATCGACTCTTCCCGGCAAATGCTGATCTTTGCCCGAAGGACGCTTACGCGGAGTGCGAAGAAAAACTGGCGCCTCATCCATGCTGATGCCAGCGCCATCCCGTTTCCGCCCCATACGTTTGACTGCATCATCGCCATGGGACTGTTGGACTATGTGACATCGCCGCTTCAGGTACTCCGAGAGTGCCGCCGCGTCATGACAGCACGCGGCGTCTTAGTCGCATCCATGCCGAAAAAACCGTCCATCTTTTCTCTCTTGCGAAGTCCTGTCGGTGACAGCATAAAGCGTGGTATTTTTCATCTGCCGCCTGTTGACCATGCAGTAACCAAAAAAGAACTCCTGCTGCTCTTTCAGACTGTCGGTTTCCGGGTTGTGACACTCACATCGGTGTGGAGCGCCATGTGGATGGTTAAAGCACGACTTTAAAAATCGTAACGCTGTTGTTTTGAAACACTTCCTCCAGTATATCACTGTACCGGCTTGGGCTCTCCGGAACATTCCAGAACACATACTCAATAGTATTGTCTTTCAAAAACCGCCGTGCCTCATCAGGAGCCATCGTCCCGTTAAAAAATGCTAGGGAAAACCACAATTTATCTTCAGAATTCGGGCTCAACAATTCATGGCCGACATACACAGACGCATACGTATAGGACGGAATATACATACCGGTAAAAAACGTTGTCAAAACATGGGAATACGGTGGTATGGAGGCGGCAAGATACGCGACTCCTTCCATAACCGGCTTGGGGATGTAGATGTTGACATACGGATAGGTTGGTTTCGTCATTTCAACCCAATAACTCAGTATGTTCCCGATGCCGGTAGACAGTATCACGAGGGTTGTTCCAAAAATAACAAACCCGCGGAATTTCTTGCGTACGCGTGGAAGCAGCCTGATGAGGCCGAGTGTGGCCAATATGCCGCCGAAAAGGTATGGACTCGTAAAAACCAACCGGTATTTCGCCACCGGAAATATTCCCCAGGCAGACAGGAGATAGAGAATCCACGGCGTGACCGTTATGGAAACTAAAAACAGGCGTTCTACCCAAAGAACCCGTTTCATCCGCCATACGGCAAACGGATACAACAAAAGGAGTATGCCGTGGGACAGGACAAACAGAGAGAAAAGAAAGGGGAACTGTTCTGAGCTTCCATAGTGATGTTCCGCAGAAACCATGGATGCAACCGGTCCCATGCGGAACATGAAAAATCCAGTTAGCGCTGTGAGCATTCCGATCATACACAAACCCAAAAAAACGGTCTTTCTTTTCTTACACGTATTCCGGAGCTCACGGACGGACATCTTTTTCATCCCTATGAGGAGGCCGTAATATGCTCCCATCCCGGCAAAAAGAAGGACAAAAGAAACTCCGTAAAGAAAAACGGGAACGAAAAAAACGACTGCTGATGCGCTGTACAGCAGGCCGGACACAACCGCGTCCGACGGCTTCTCCTTTTCAACGAAGCGGAACAAAAACCATGTTGAGAGCCCGGTGAGAGCTGCTCCCATGCTATGATGCGGCACCATCGCATACCGGCTCCACACATCAGTTCTCGTCCAATACGATGTTCCCAAAAATATCTTTATTCCGAAAAGTGAAAACCACCACGGCGGCAGCGGCCCGCTGAAAAAAACAAAAAATCCGGCAAGCACCCGGTATCCTCTGGGCACGAGCGTGTGAATAAAAAGAAGCGCTGTGAGAGTGGAAAGGAATAGTGCGGCTACAATCGCCAGGTAGTACATCATCGTATCAGTCACGCCGATCTTTTGGGCTATCTGCCCCAAAAATTCATAGTAGATGTGAAGATGCTGTGTCGGGACCCTATCTGTGGTATATCGGTTTATGCCTGATATTCCCAATCTCCCCTGTCTGATAGCCGCAAGGTAGACATAATAGTCGCCGAGGTTGTGATGCGGCTTGGTGTAATACACGTCCGGAGGGGCAATGGCTGTCAGATGATAGGGTGGGTATAAAACAAGAACGGAAAAAATTGAAGAAAGTACGACCGTACTGACCAGTATTCCTGCAATAATCCGTTTCTTGTGCATATATTTCAAAGGGGTGACCTTTAAGGAGTCTCCCTTGTTCGGAGTCGCCAATACAATTCCCATACATTTTTTATATACTCCCATGAGTCGCCAACCAACCGGACCGATGATTTCTTATCAAAACGCCGCATAAAAAGAACCGGTATTTCAACAATGCGTACGTTTTTCCTTTGGGACAGTACGATGCTTTCCGTATCCCAAAACCAGCCGTTGCTTCGTATAGCCGACAGTACAGGCAAAAACGTTTTTTTATAAAACACCTTATACCCGCTTTCCGTATCTATGCCGTGGGTTTTGAAAAGAACGGTGATGATCGTCTTATAGCCGAGGCTTAAAACCTCGCGGATAATGGAGATAAGGCTTGTCCTGTAGATCCGTTTCCCGACAACGATGTCCGCTTTCCCTGATCGCACCAGAGAGATCATCTGGGGAAGGTATACCGGCGACACCTCGCAGTCAATATCCATATACCCGACGATATCCCCTCTGGAAAGACGGATGCCGGATGCAACCGCCCCGCCCCGCCCGATGTTTTTCGGATGAAAGAGGTACCGGCAAAACGAGTTCTTCTGACACGCTTTTCGGATGAGCTGTCGCGTCGCATCGTGTGACAGGTCATCCACAAAAACAATCTCAAAAGAAACGCGTGAGTTGTAAAGAATGCTGACAATCGACTGGACGCTTGCATCAAACACAGACTCCTCGTTGCAACAGGGAAGTATGAGTGAAAAATCAGGACGAGTATTCATATGACTTCACGACTTATACAAAATAACTTAATTCATCATGTCATTGCGAAGCTTCAGCAAAGTCGAAGCTGAAGCAATCCCTATAATAAAGATCGCCACTCCGCCAGCTGGCGGATCGCGATGACAGAGTGCGTAAGTCCAGTAACTTATGGAACATACATGTTCTGATAGACAGAAAGCATGTCATTGCGGACCAATAAGACCCCGGATCCCACTTGGCTAAACCGAAGCTCGATGTACTCCCGATCTTCCTCACGAAGAGCCATGATCCGCCGGGTCACCCCCTGATAGATATATTTCGTATCCGTACGGATAAGGGCGTCTGGAAGGCTTGGGAAAGGCCGGGAAACATACGGCACAAATTGCCCGAACGGAATGCAGCAGAAAAAATATGGCTGTGGATATAGGTATGCAAGACCCACCAAATCAAATACATAATCATCTTTGGGAATATGTTCAGTAAGAAAAACCAGCATCCCTGTGTCAAATCTGTTGTGCCATTGAAATTTCACTAAATTTACATCCTGATACCCGCGAAAGAGGTATACAAGTACAATACCCCAGATACAACAAAATCCTATTGCACCAATGAGATATTTTTTGATGCTGTTCCATAGTGCACTGATCGTGTCAGTCCATACTATGACCACAAACACCGACGCCGGAATCAGGTATTGGGGGTGCTTCATCGAAGGGAAAAACCAATACGTACCAAGCGTAACAAGTAAAAATCCGTTCACTAAAAGGTCGGTATAGAACCGCGGTTTTTTCCGATACGTGATACAGGCAACAAGGAGAGATAAACCCGAAAGAACTACTGCCCCTATCCACAGGATTGCATTGAGAAGAAAGCCGGTGTGATATCCGTCAAGTCCGTAGTACACGTCATTAGGAAGAATTAACAGTTCCATAGCGAACGGATACAGGGATGCTAACACATTCGTCTCTTTCACAAATACAACAATGTAATACCAAAGATTCCCTACAGTCCCCTGGCTGTATGACCAAAAAAGGAGAATCCATCCAAAACTCGATAATCCGAAGCCAAATACAGTAAGGATGAATATGTTTTTCCTCCAACCTCTGTGTTTTTGTCCCCGGATGAGCCAAATGATGAATACAATGACGCTCCATGGTATGAGAAGAAACGTTTTTTGTAACACAAACGTCGCTGCGCTGTAAAAAAATCCGGAAAGAAAAAGAGGAAAAAGGCTCTCACTACGCTCTGGTTTCTGAAACGCGCGTATCTGAAATGCCACACCCAAAGTAAACAGCGCCGTCATGAGCGTATCGGGCCGGGATTCAAGGAACTTGTCTGACGGCAAAGGAAGAAAAACGAGGATGAGCGGTACTGCAACCCACCACCAGCTTTTTCTCATGTGCCAAAATAAAAATGCAGCCGCCGCGCTTAAAAAAACAAAAGAACCAAACACTGCTTGCCGCATCACGGTGAGTATTGATTCGGGAGATACATACCGGATGATAGGCATAAGGAAAAATAGGTATCCCGGGGGTGAAAGATATATGAAATCCTGATAGGGTTTTGACCCTGTCAGTAATTGGTGGGCGAAATTCAGATACGCAAACTCATCAATATCAAAGTACCGTACAAGCCCCAACTGATATTTTTGGAAATAGAAATAGACGGTGAGAAGAACGGTCAAAAGCACAAGGACAATCACCGGACCATTCCTCATCAGGCGCCTGGCTACGTTCACCTTCAACAACTTTTTCATACATCACATCTTACACGACTTGTAATTATTTTCTCATTCTAGTATTGTAACTCATGCGTTGGAAATGGTCTGCCACCAAAAAGATTCTTCGTTATGATGCACATAGCTGTCGTCGGATACGGGTACTGGGGTCCCAACATCGTGAGAAACTTCTTCCGTCTCAAAAATGTGTCCGTGTCATGGGTGGCTGACAGTGATAAAAAAAAACTGACAACAGTCTCCCTCCTCTACCCATCCGTCCGGACAACATCCGACCTGTCAGACATTACCCGGGACCCATCGGTTGGGGCAGTGGTCATCGTCACTCCCCCTGCAACGCATTTCACCCTTGCAAAACAATTTTTATTGAAAGGAAAACACGTGCTGGTTGAGAAACCCATGACCAAAAACTTGGGAGAAGCCAAACAGTTGGTAGACCTTGCCAGGCGCCAAAAAAAAATTCTCATGGTGGATCATACATTTGTCTACACGCCAGCCGTTCAATTCATCCGCTCTAGCATCAGTTCAGGACTGTTGGGTTCCGTCTATTATATAGACAGCGTGAGAACCAACCTCGGCCTGTTCCAAAAAGACACAAACGTGATAACGGATCTTGCTGTACACGACTTTTCCATCATGGAGTATCTCTTCGCACGCGCCCCAAAAACACTCTCTGCAATCGGATACACCCAAAAGGAAATCAAGCAGGCGGCGGTAGCTCACATTACCGCTCAGTACCAAAACGGATTGTTCCTCCACTGTCACGTGAGCTGGCTGTCTCCTGTGAAAATCCGGCAAATGATCTTTGTCGGGACGAAAAAAATGCTGGTGTACAACGACATCGATCCGTCGGAAAAAATAAAAATATACGATAAGGGCGTATCATTCACCAAGGATCCAAAAACAGAATTAAAACTCCGTATCGGATATCGGAGCGGCACCATCGTCGTTCCCGACATTCCTATTGAGGAGGGACTGCATGGCATGGCAAAAGAATTTATCAATTCTATAAGCTCAGGCAACCCGCCCATCACCGATGGACGCATGGGGTTGTCTGTGGTACAGTGTCTGACAAAAGCAAACCAGTCTTTTGACGCAGGCGGGGTACCGATCCAGATATAACTTGAATGACGCACATTATATTCATCCATCTTGTCACTAGACTTACGCAATGCCTTGTTGATTGCCTTGTCATTGCGAGCCCCGCGCTCTGCGGGGCGAAGCAATCTTTATTATAAAGATCGCCACTCCGCCAGCCGGCGGATCGCGATGACAAAGTACTGTTATAAAGTATGACTTTAAAAAACGCCACCATTCTGATCACTGGAGGAGCCGGCTTTATCGGTTCGCACCTGTCTTCGGAGCTTTCAAAACACAACCGCGTTATCGTGTTTGATAATTTCTCCTCCGCTGTCCTTAAGCCAAAAGATCTTCTGAATCTCGGTGTGTCCCGTGTCATACGGGGAGACATCCTCAATGAAAAACAGCTGGAGAAGGGTTTGAGGGGCATTGATGTTGTTTTTCACCTTGCGGTTGCCTGCGTCCGGCTTTCCCTTTCAGAAAAACTGCCGGTCCATACGGTAAACGCGACGGGAACGCTTGAAGCGCTTATTGCAGCAAAAAAAAATGGGGTGAAGCGGTTCGTCTATGTTTCTTCTTCCGAGGTCTACGGGAGCGCGGAAAAAAATACAATGGACGAACAGCATCCGATATCTCCCACAACCGTGTACGGAATGAGTAAGTACATGGGAGAACTATATACGCACTATTTCAACGACCGGGAAGACTTGCCGACTGTCATTGTCCGGCCGTTTAATACCTATGGCCCAAGGAGCCATTGTGAGGGCGTGTACGGCGAGGTCATTCCGCGTTTTGCGGTAAGAGCGGTAAACGGCAAACAGCCGATTATTTTTGGCTCAGGCACACAAACAAGGGATTTTACTTTTGTTACGGATACCGTGGATGGCATCATACGGGCAGGTCAGTCGGACAGGCTCACAGGAGAGGCAATAAATATTGCATACGGGGCTGAAGTGTCCATTACGGATATTGCCAAAATTATCTGCAAAAAAGCAGGTGTCCCATTTCGGCCGATCATGAAACCGGCTCGTCCCAATGACGTTAGCCGTCACAAGGCAGATATCTCAAAAGCCAAAACTGTACTTACCTATCAGCCGCAGGTCGATATCGCATCCGGCATATCCCATTACCTGTCATGGATCAAAGACAGCTATCCCAACCCGAAAACGCTCATGAAATCCGTACCGGCAATCAACTGGAGCATATGAAATCAAAAGCGTTTAATCACGGCATTGACGCCAACCCATATAATCCCCACGCATGGATTCTGGGCAGCCCTATAATCGGTGAGGATGTATGGATCGGCCCTTTTACCCTGATTGACGCGCGGTACGCGAAAGTTACCATCGGCAGGGGATGCGACATCTCAACAGGCGCTCACATCATCAGCCACTCGACTGTCAAGCGGTGCATAAGTGAGCGGAAATATAATACAATTGATGCGTGTGACACGGTGATAGAAAAGTACTGTTTTATCGGATCAAACGCAGTAATCCTCATGGGAAGCCGGATCGGCCACCACAGTCTGATAGCCGCAGGATGCGTGGTAAAAGAACATACGGTGATCCCGCCTTACTCTCTCGTTGCCGGAGTCCCGGGAAAAATAATCAGCTCATCGAAAAAATTTACAGGAAAAACATGATCCCCGTTGCTAAACCACATATAACTGCAGGCGATGCCAAGGCGGTTAGCGCTGTTGTGCTTTCGGGGTGGATCATCCAAGGGCCAAAAGTTGAAGAATTCGAAAAACGTGTAGCCGGATATGTCGGCGTCAGATATGCAGTCGCGACATCATCCGCTACCACTGCCATGCACCTGGGATTTATTGCTTGCGGTATTGGCAAGGGTGATGAGGTGATTGTACCCTCTATGAGTTTTATCGCCAGCCCAAACAGCATTGTGCATGCCGGTGCAACACCGGTATTTGCCGACATCAACGAGCGTACCTACAACGTTGATCCGGAAGACGTGGAAAGAAATATTACAAAAAAAACAAAAGCGATTTTGGCTGTCCACCAGATCGGCCTTCCTGCTGACATGGAGGCATTAACCCGTATTGCCAAAAAATATGACCTCATGGTGTTTGAGGACGCGGCCTGCGGGTTGGGAGCAAAAATAGGAAACGCCTATGTGGGGTCATTCGGAACGTGGAGCGCGTTTTCCTTTCACCCGAGAAAAACCGTAACAACCGGAGAAGGCGGAATACTCGTCACAAACAATCAGGAAATCGCTGAAAAAGTGCGTATGCTTCGCCAGCACGGAGCTTCTGTCTCGGTGTATTCACGGCATACAGACAAAGGGATAGTACGGGAATCATACCCGATAATCGGCTATAACTTCCGGATGTCTGATATCCACGCAGCGCTGGGCATTTCTCAATTCCGGAGGATCAATTCATTGCTTAAAAGCAGACAGAATCTTGCCAAACGATATGACGAAGCGCTAAGCGGTCAACCGAACATAATCATTCCCTACGTCCCCCCCGGATACACTCACACCTATCAGTCCTACATGATCCGTTTGCCGGGCAGTGGAGGCAAAATCCGAAACAAAGTTATGCAGCATCTTCTTAAGCATGGCATTGCAACCAGAGCCGGCGTCATGTCTGCACACTTGGAAAAACCGTACAAAACAATGTACCCGAATCTCCGGCTGCCGGTAACGGAACGGGTTAGCCGGGAAACACTCATTCTTCCTCTGTACGCGCAGATGAGGCAAAAAGAACAGGACTGCGTCATCGACCAACTGAAAAAAGCGCTGGGTTGATTCGGTAAAATTGTGCATTGGCTAAATATTACGGCGCTACCTCCTCCCAGGTGTAGGAGAGGTCTTTGAGGATGTCCGGCATGGTGACAAGGAATGAGGGGTTGTAGATAAATAGATCAGCACTTGTATCAATATTGTGTCCCACGGAGATCAGATCTCTTTGGGTAAGTACTTTATCACCGGCTGCAAACATCCCTTTTCCGACAAACCGTGCGGTTGCAGGGGCAGTCGTTAATCCTGTTTTGATGGATTTACCCGCAATATACATACCTTCAACTACAGGGGTTGAGCTGTCCCATGTGGTGCCGACTGTAGAATCAACTGTGATATCGTCTTTGACCACAAACGCGACAAATCCGTTCCCCTGGACAGTGATTGTATTCCAGATATCCAGAGTACCGTCTACAATCACGATAAGTTTCTCCCCGTCAGCCACCACCCATGGCTGGTTAATGGTAAGGTCGTGTATCGGAGAGTCAGCTGTCGTATAGATAGTGTAACGAGCGCCCTCTACCCTCTCCGGTTTTCCTCCGGATTCCTCGTAGGGAGTAAGAGCAGCCTGGGCTAACCTGTGGGAGAAAAGCACATACCAATTCTTTACCGTCATGGCATTGTTGGTAGACCAGTTGGTGGTGGAAATATTTTCCGTGCCTCCTGATGCAAAAGAGTAGTCAAAATCCACGCCTAAGGAACTGGATACGATACCGGTAGAAAATGGTGAAGCGGTGTTGTCAAAAAGCAAGGTCGGCGTGAGCATGAGAGGCATAAAAGACAGGATGGTTCCTCCGTACGCGTTCCCGCTTCCCCTGACCTGAAGCCATGGGAAAGCAGAGGTCAAGCCTACCAGGAAATCAGCAGTCATGCCAGGCAACATATAGACAGAACCAGTCGTGTTTTCCCGGTAGACAGGGTCGCTGGTTGTTTTACTGCAGAAACGGATCGGCGAGTAGTTGCCGGATGGATGGGAGACAGTGAGGTACCAGGTAAGTCCTGACTGGACTGTATCAAATCTAACACCGGTTACACCTGTTTGTATTTCCGGTCCGTAGGAGTTCAGGTAGAACTGGGTCCCGGTGAGGTACTGCCCGCTGCATCCGGTGTACGGAGGCGTATCAAGACACGATTTCAGTTGTTCCAGTTGGTCGCAGGTGTTGATGTCGTTTGCGTTTGCGGATAAGCTAAAGGCATTGACAATGCCGGTTCCTGAGGGAGGGGGAGGACCTGTGGGAGTAGGAGGGGTAAAGAAATTCACTATTGCCGGTCCGCCGCCTCCGTCATCATCCTCAGGATCCGGTACGAGATATGTTTGTCCATCTGCATTTGCTGCAACAGTATAATGAACGCCATTCCACGTATATCCTGATCCTACAGCCGGAGGTGCAGGAACAGTAACTACGACCGGGCATCCGTTATACGGATCATACTCAAGACATGCTGCTGGTTGTCCGGGGTTGGGGGTGGGAGGATATGCGTTTGCCACCTTTATGAATAACCGTTGGTTGGGTAATGACAGTATCCATCCTAAAGGAAGAGAGAGAATAAGGAGTATAAGAACAATGTTAAGGATTTTATGAATCCTGATCGTATCAGTTGATTGCTGAAAATGTTTCATCTCCATCCATCATGCAACACTCTTCCCTGTTCGTCAATACCTCTTTACAAAGGGTAGAAATAATTATTTTACTTTGTTGGAGTAGAACTTGGAATTGCCTGAGGTACCAATGGCATTGGAAGGATTTCATACCAAAACGGTTCATTTGGATCATATGGTTTTGGAGGATAATAATTTTCCCATGCTATCAAATCTATTTTGCATGCCTTTCCGTTTTCGTCGCAATTATTTGCTATATATATCTGTTTCCATGCATCAAGATAGTATACTTTTTGGTTTGTGGGATTGTAATGAAGAGCCTCATGAAGTGCTTGGGACAACTGTTTCTCGTATTCTACTTTTTGGGCCCTTTGAGCGGGAGTATCTTTTGGAAACCAGTTATTTATGGCTTTAACAAATTGATCGGTACGGGAATAATATCGTACGCAAAAGGCAGCTTTATTTGATGGGTTTTTTAATTTGAACGGATTAACATATATGCCGGAGAGATAGTGTCCCTCTGTATCATTTATTTTCTGTAAAAGATCCACTGGACAGGAATAAAAGTATTTATCAGGACCGGAGATGGTTATACCTTTAAATTGTTCCGGAGTCATGTCATCCAGAATAACAGCACGTTCTGGCAGCGTATCTTTTGTCAGAAAATATCTGTCCATCCAGTTTCCCCAGATTTTGTTTTCCGTCTTTGTTGCCGTAGGTTTTTCCGTAGGTTTTTTAGTCGGTGTTTTTGTCGGTTCCTTTGTAGGAGTTGGTACTTTGGTTTCGGTAGGGGCTGGTGTTGGTGTTTTGGTTTTGGTTGGTTCTGCTGTTTTTGTAGCAGTTTGTGTAATCGGGGTGGGCTCTTTAATTATCGGTACTATGACTTCTTGACCTGCTAATCCACAGGCAGCCAATGCTGTTCCTAATACTAGGGAACCAGCAGCTTTTTTTTGTACCGGTATGGAAGAGATAACTTCATCCAGCATATCTTTGAGGCGGGAAAGGACAGGTGACGTACGGGTTTCTCTCCGGGCTGTTTTGGCATCTGCAAAAAGTCCTGGATCGATTCGATTCAGTGTCTCAAGAGCTGCACTCCGGATTTCCTCGTTATCCGTATCAATACAGAGGGATGCAAGGGCAGCATCGACAAATTCCAGTTTCTTTTCCGGTGTTATCCCTCCTTCTCTTCCTCTGAAAAGGAGCGCAACCTGTTGCCCGAGGTTCCCGACATGCTGGTTTTCCTCCAGGTGTTTGGTACGGGAATCCATCAGGGAAAACAGCTGTTTAAATTCCCCCTCCGGACTCTCTTCTTTCAGATGTTTCAACTCATCACGGGGAATAGCCTCAAATTGACGGAAGAAAGTTATCATTGACTCCGGATTTTCCATTTGGAGACTGGAGAGAGCTTGGGATACATCTTCTGCAGTAGACCGGAGTACTAAGGGAGGAAACACAATTGGGTTTTCTGAAGGGGAGAATTCCTTGACTTCATCAGGTTGAACGTCCTGTCTTGCCTCAATACCTTCTTTGAGTGGTGTCATATACCCTATAGTATACCTTTATGAGAANNGGGCACATATGAAGGCATAATATCTGGATCAACGAAATAAATCCCCCGGTCAGATATCGGACCGGAAGCAAAGTGTTCGGAAGCAAAAGAAGCCTGAATAAAATCCAGCCCCTCACTTTCTTTTCTATAATCACATCCCGGAGTTACTTCAATAAAGCCATAAAACGATCTATACCCCAATTCTGCAAGTGTTTTAGATCGCGCCGCCACTGCTTCCGGTGTTTTCGTTTGACCCAAAACAACAACCGGATCGTAATGTTGAACCATCCCTCGGAGTAATTGACTCGCTATACCGTTTTTTCGATGCAATGGATGGACAACTATTCCCTGCATGTAAATTGCCAAAAGGTCTGGATCACGTATGTTTGGTCGCTTTACCCGTAGATTTTTCCAGAAAGGATCTTTAAGAGTATTTGGCCGAGTATTCACGCTCAATGACGCAATTTCGATGGTATCTAATGTTGCGAAATAAACAATCTCTGCAAAATGGTATTCAACCTTTCCGCGCCAATTGATAAAATCCTTATTTAAAAGAGAAGCGTCAAACTTATACCCCTCTGCAATAAGTTCTACTAAATTTTGGTTAGTAATGTCTACATTTTGACCGTAACATACCCGTACGGAATGTTCCTTTTTGCTCATAACTATATCAGCAGTTTCTCAAATTCTTTTTGCTTAACATCTCCGCACGCTGCAATATAAATCTGATTGAGCGAGAAATATCGCTTGGCAACAGTTAAAATATCTTTTTTGGAAATACTTTTATATATATTTATTTGATCCTGAATATGAAGCACTCTCTCCAGAGAATAGAATTCCTGTAAACCGTACCAACGAATATAGTCAGAACCGGTCTCTATGTTGGAAAGAAGGCGTCCAATGAGATTGCCTTTCGCAAGTTCAATTTTTTCGTCAGATAGTTCTCCTCGAGCAATCCTTTGAAATTCTTCAATAATAATAGTGACTACTTTCATGGCATTCTTTTTATTCGTCGCTGTTTTAAATAACAGGTATCCTGTATCAAAAAGAGTATCATGAGAGGAAGACCAGGTATAAATGAGTCCTCCCTGATTTCGCAACTTATCCGGGAGACTTGCGCCAAAACCAGCAGAGAGCATGTTGCGCAATATGTCAAGGACATGACGATCAAAAGAATATATGCTGACCGTAGGAATAGCCACAATGAGCGATAGAGAATCTAATTCGTTATGCCGTACTGATACACGCCCATCTATTTTTCTTTTAATAATTGGCACTCTGTGCTTTCCCGATGTGAATGTAAGTCCTTTTAGATATACCCCTCTTCCTCAGGTCT
>DPYI01000004.1 GCA_003545435.1 Patescibacteria group bacterium
GTACCAGACGGTACCTGGTGAAGGCGGCTGGTAAGCCGAAAAACGATTGCCCAGACCAGAAGGACTGATACCGCGTGGCAAAGGATATTTACCAGCCGGAATGCCCACGGAGCAAGTCCGAACAACTTATATATCACATACCACACAAGCATCTGAGCGTGGATCACGGTTTTTGTCACGGCGACCGTTGGAAATGTCCATGTATGCGCAGTCTCTACGATCCCGCCAATGTCATCAGATACAAAACCGTTGTTCAAAAAAGGAATATACAGTGAAAAAACAAGAAAAACAAGGAAAAGCGGAAAGAAAAACGGTTTGAGCTTTTTCATGGATTAGTATCATACTACCATAGAAAAAAACAGGAAGGAATGCGTAATAACTTAAAAAAACACCAAGGAGAAACCCAGCTTCGCAAGGCCAGGCCTTGCGAAGCTAAATAATTTATATTTTTACTCTATTTGACATGCACGTGCATCCGAGATAGAGTAATTTCTCCACTCTGAATTGTGGTAAACTGCATTCATGGGACAACTCCTGCTGGTTCTTATTGCTGAAATCTTCGGTCTTTACCTCCTTTCCCGCCGTCTAACGAACCAGCTCTACCACACCCTCCTTCTTCTTTTCCGGCACCGGTCCGTTGCAATACCGACTATCATTATCATCCTTTTTCCCGGCACCGTCATCCATGAGCTGTCGCATCTCTTTACTGCAGAAATTTTGGGCGTCAAAACGGGAAAACTCACTCTGGCACCGGAATCCATTGAGGATGAAAATATTCCTGTCGGAAGTGTGGAACTTATGGAAACTGATCCATTTCGAAGAAGCATCATCGGCCTTGCACCGTTTGTGACAGGACTGATGGGACTCATAGGACTTTCATGGATCCTCCCAAATCTCTGGAGAGATACGCTCGCTGCATATAATCAAGAAGTTCTTTTTTCCTCCCCTTCTTCTTACCTCTTGCTTCTTACATCTTACCTCTTATTCTGCATCTCCAACACCATGTTTTCTTCGACTGAAGACATGAAAGGGGTTATTCCTTTAGCTAGTGTTCTGGGGATGATCGGAGCGGGAATGTACGTTACCGGGGTCCGGATAGGAATAACCGGAGTGCTGGAAGAAAAAGTCGTTGCGGTTTTATCCGCAATCTCCAAAAGTTTAAGCGTCGTTCTCGTCCTCAACCTTTTGCTGTATATCACAGCATCAGCCGGCATCTGGATAATAAAACCGCGAGTGGCAAAAAAATAGCTTCACAAGGACAGGCCTTGTGAAGCTAAAATTCTTCCAGAGGTTCGGGGAGCTTCTTACCAATGAGTTGAATTTCCCGCTCTGTCTCTTCAGGATCCTCGACAAACGATTGATAGGAATTTTTTGTTTTCGTAGAGAAAAAAGAGAGAATAGTCTCCGATTCCACCCATGGTGTTTTTCGAATTCCTAGATAGTCAGGATATGATGAATAGGGATATGTCGCTAACATACGAATGTATCTACGACCACTTCGATGAATTCCAATAGGATTTCGATGTATGTACCTGGACGTATAAAGGAGTTGCTCATCTGAATCAACTAATACCGCTTTATACACGCTCTGAAACAATGGTCCTACTCGTTTATTTTTTTTATTCATATACATCGTAAACCGTGTGAAAAGAGAATTCATAAATCGATCAATTGCATCTGCGCTTTTTTGAAAAACGAGAAAATGAAAATGATTTGGTAAAAGACAGTAGGATGGAAGCGAAATTTCTCCGAAAAAATTATTTAACCGAAGAAGTTTCTGTGCCCGATATTTTTCCTTTGATGAAGATAAAGGATCAAGAAGAATGGTGGACAATCCTTTTTCGTCTTTCGGCTCTAGGTATGTTTTAACATAGGAAAGAAAAACGCCGTAATCTTGATCATCATTAAAAATAGAATGTTTCTCTACCCCGCGATTGTAAAGATGGTAAAAAGAATCAGCGCAGTATGGTTTAATCTGGTAGCGGGAGGGCATGTTTCCAGTATAGTGGTAAAAACCTAGCTTCACAAGGACAGGCCTTGTGAAGCTAGTCATGTGCGTCTTCGTCATTTGAGGGATTTCCGGCTTCATCCCCTTGACGTCCAAAAACGCGATCTAAGGCATATCGTGCCGCATCAGTGACTTCCTCTGGATGCTCACTTGCATCCATCATATCACTGACCGCAGACAAAAAAGCAGTTAGAACATCCAAATTGTGGTCCACAATACTAGCTCTCCCCCTTTGACCAGCTGTATTTTCTTCCTTTGTCTCTTTCGGTGCTACCATATTTTCTCCTTTCTCTTAGCGTTTTCTTCGCAAAACCATTTTTGCTTCCCTTGTTTTTTTATTATATCCCAAAGGCATATCGGTCATCACTTAACATCACTAAACTTTCATCGGGAACCATGGGAGCACTCTGGTCTCTATCAATGACCATACCTCCTTCAGGCCGACCCTCTAATAGTATCCTTACTCCATCTTGTCTGGTTGCAGCACATCTCTGACCAGCTTTTATATCAAAAGACCCTATCAAATGGCCGTCCATATCGTATTGCTCTACTCTTATTGGGCTCATAGCACTCCTTTCATCTGAGCAGGACGAACAACATAATTGCTTTCAGTTCATAAGAATGACTAATCTCTATGAATTATTAATCTGTTGCCTCTGCAATTAATCCTTCTGCCAACTGAACTTTATCTCCAACATTTAAGGTTGTACTCCCTTTATCCGCAAGTAAACTGCCTCCAATGTAATCTCCAATTAAAACTACGCGTTCTCCGTTTGGTCTCATTGCAAAAAATCTTTCTTCGGGATGTAGTGTCGTTATTATCTGCAACGCATATGCAGCTGGCGGGTCGATTGGTCTCTCAATTTTTATTGTCATGGTACCCCTTTCTGTAGGGCAGAAAAATACCTTATACTGTCCCACCTATTATCCTTCTTTTTCCGCTGTTGTCAATATGTCGCTTACTGGCGGGATAATACATACAGATAGTTTTACAAAAAATTTAACTTTAACGCATTTCTGCTATTAAGCCTTAAAACTACCAACAGACAGGGGTAGGCCTTTTAAAGCTATATGACGATATCCCGCGCCAATAATTCCTCATATTTTTTCAATAACTCTCTCACCGTCAACATATCGTCTGCGTGTATCCCAAGATCCAGCAGGGCTCTTGCGTCCCAGTTATCAGAATCCTGTCCGCTCCGTATGGCGGCTGCTTTCTCATCACACGCATCTTCTATCCGCACTGTAGTACAGATTCCGCAAAGATCATCGTGGTCAATATCTCCGGGAAAAAGTATATGAATTTCCTGCCAAGGATTCTGCATCACTTCTAAAATACACAGTTTCCGTTCAGTAACCTCCGTATTATATCCTTTTTTGGCATAATTTTTTCTCACATCAGTCTCATCATACCCGCTATGTAACATGTTGAGCTGCCGAATGAGATTGTGCGGAACAAATTTAATAACTTCCCACATAGGTATCCGAAAATAGAATTGTTTCATAATACTACACTTTTTTTAAAATAATGCAATACAACCTATCGGATACATACGGGAAGAATGCGGTACTTGTATAAAATCTACGGAGAACATTCAATTGTGAGAATTTTGTCAACAGGGACTGCAATGATATCAACCGGCCTGCCGTCAACGGTTAAAACAAAAGGTGATTCGTTTTCAAGACTTGAAAAAAATTGGGTTCGTTCCTTGTGGAAACGAATAGCCAGCTTCTGGAATCATCCATAATTTTTCTTTAATTTCTTTTCCGCAATACATCAAAAAATGCGGTCTGCGGAATTTCCACTGATCCTATACGCTTCATCTTTTCCTTGCCCCGTTTCTGTTTTTTCAGGAGTTTGTCTTTCCGCGTCCTATCGCCGCCGTAGAGTTTGGCAATCACGTCTTTCCGGAACGGTTTAATATCAGCCCGGGCAATGATTTCTCCGCCCGCTCCGCCGGATCGAGGCGAGCCTATAGCTGCCTGGACAGGGATGCTGAACTGCTGTCTGGGCAGCACCTCTGCCAAGCGCTCCACGATGTCTTTTCCCCTGTTTCTGGCCTGGTCTTTCACAATAAGAAATGACAGGGCATCTACTTTTTCGTGGTTCACAAGGATATCAACTTTGATAACATCTGCTTTCTGGTAGTCAAAAAATTCGTAATCAAGGCTTGCATACCCTTCGGTGACGCTTTTCAGACGGTCAAAAAAATCCACAATTATATCAGATAAGGGCATGAGATAGGTAAATTCCGCTTGCTCCAGGTGATAGACCAGATCCACGTATTCCCCCCGTTTTTGTTGGGCAAGCTGCATGATGGGGCCGACGTATCGTTTTGGAGCATAGAGAGTCACCTGCATAATCGGCTCCTGCACGTCCTCAATAAAAGACGGGTCAGGAAACTCGGAGGGAGATTGGATGGAATATTGGCTATTTGTTGATGGTTCGTCGTTCATAGAAAAATCCTTCTTCTCTTTTCCATCAACAATAAACAGTGAACCGTGAACTATCCCCGCTTTCGCAGGATTTACTCCTGCCTTCAATTGCACCCGGTACTCCACACTCGGCGCTGTGGCCAAAAGGTCAAGACCAAACTCGCGGGAGAGCCGCTCCTGCACGATTTCCGCGTGCAACAGCCCTAAAAATCCGCAGTGAAAACCGTTGCCCAGAGCAGTCGAAGAAATTGGCCGAAATGAAAACGCGCCGTCAGAAAGCCGAAATTTTTCTACCGCTACGCGCGCTTTCGTAAATTCCTCTTGCTCAATCGGAAATAACCCCACAAACACCATGGGCTTTGGCTCCTTATAACCGGGAAGCGACGGAACGTCAGAAGGCAAATTTTTATAATTCTGAATTCTGAATTCTGAATTCTGAATTGTAATGGTGTCTCCTACTTTTGCCAGCCGCACGTCTTTAAGTCCTGTGGCAATATACCCCACTTCTCCTGTGGATAATCCTCCGGAAGGCACCATTTTCGGCGAAAAATAGCCGATTTCAATCGGCGTTACCTCCGCGCTACTTGCTAAAAACCGTATCTGCATTTGTGTATTACTATATACACCTTGAAAGGTGTCACCTTTAAAGGGTAACGATCCATCAACGACCCTAACAAACACGACCACTCCTTTATGCGAATCGTATTGGGAAGAAAATACTAATGCCCTGGCTGGCGCGTCCTGATTTCCCTGAGGACAGGGTATCCTTTCCACAATGGCATCCAACACCTGTTCAACGTTTTTACCCGTTTTTGCGGAAATGTGAAGTATTTCTTCCTTGGTAAATCCTAACTCCACAAGCTCTGCTTCTGTTTCTTCAATGCGGGCGTTGGGAAGGTCAATTTTATTTATCAGTGGAATAACCGTCAGGTGATGATTGCGGGCAAGATGCAGGTTTGCCAGAGTCTGTGCCTGTACCCCTTGGGTTGCGTCCACAACGAGGAGCGCTCCTTCACAAGCAGCAAGAGACCGGCTGACTTCATAGGTAAAATCCACATGGCCGGGAGTNNCTCACCGGAGCCAGTTTTATTGTAATCCCCCGCTCCCGTTCGATAGGATTGCTGTCCAGCATCTGGTCCTGCATTTCGCGTCTGGAAACCGTACCGGTCATCTCCATCAGCCGGTCCGCAAGCGTACTTTTGCCATGATCTATATGTGCTATTATTGCAAAATTTCGTATATTCATTTGACTCATAAAAAATGATCTATGCCTGCCCCGTAGACGTGACATCGTGACGCGAAGCTGTAAGCTTCGGGAACGACGAACGTTCTACTGGGGTGGGCGATAATAGCAAAGTTGCGAATGTGTGATTGAGTCATGTTCCAATGGTACACAAAATCAGCTTCAAAAGGAAGTTCCTTTTGAAGCTGAAATATTGTGCTATAATGGAGGTATGCCTGCCAAGCACGTTATTAAACCATTTATTGCCGATACCTACTATCATCTATATAACAGAGGCGTAGAAAAACGTACGATATTCCAAGATGATAAGGATTATGCTGTTCTTTTATCTTATCTCAAAACATACCTCACACCGAAAGATGAGAATAAGCTTCAAGCAATACTCACCTCTCCTACATCATCATCAAAAGAAAAATCCGATGCTGTCAAACTATTACGATTAAACAACTTTCATGACACCATAAAACTTTGCGCATATTGTCTCGTGCCAAATCATTTTCATTTTCTTATAAAACAAACGGATGCCACAGCAATTGATCGGTTTATGAATTCACTCTGGACTCGATACACCATGTACTTTAATAAAGTGCATAAACGCATTGGGCCGTTATGTCAAAGTCTTTACAAAGCTGTTCCGATCAAAACAAATGAACAGTTGCTCTATATAACCCGCTATATCCACAGAAATCCTGTTTCAATTCTCCGTTACAAAAAATCAGCTTCAAAAGGAAGTTCCTTACGAAGCTGGATGTGGAGTTCGTATCCAGAATACCTTGGAATAAGGAAAACTGAATGGGTGAAACCGGAAGATGTTCTTCTGCAATTCGGCAAAACAAAACAGAACACCTATCAATCATTCGTTGAGGACATCGATGAAAATGAAAATTCTGAAATATGTCTCTCTTCGCTAGATCTTGAACCATAATATTGTCTTAAGTATACGCGCTAAACGAACGTTACAAAAAATCAGCTTCAAAAGGAACTTCCTTTTGAAGCTGGATTTAGCGGCAGGCGGAGGCTTTCTGAAAACCGGCCAAGAGTGCGTCGTCTTGGGTGCAGAACCACTGATCGCCATAGGAGAGGTCAACAATCGTCTGACTGTAGTTGTCGCACGCGGGCAGGTGGTAGGTTTTTTCCCCATTCCGGACGTTTCCTTTGATCGGACAGTCCAGATTTACAGGGGTGTTCTGCTGGCAAAAACCAGAGTAAATCCCCCTCTTTCCCGTCTTTGCCTCTTCGTGGCTGCGCTTGAGCCACCCGCTGTATGGGCTTGTGGCAAACGTGTATCTGGCTAATCCCTCCTCAACCATGAGGCCATTCACAAACGCAGTCGGATGATAGGCTTGTTTTTTAACAAACCGGGCATACAGATACCCCATCCATTCATCAAAAGGCGCATCAATAATCACGTTTGCCAGAATCCTGCCGTAGTCGTCTTTCACGATGTTCTTTAACCGGACGCGTCTCCCGAGCGTCCGCTGGGATAACCGAATTCTGGCTTCTTCAGACAGACATCTGCCTTTTTCAGGCGCATCAACTCCCAAAAGCCGTACCCTTCTCCCGTCCCGAAGCTCCAGGCTGTCTCCGTCGGGAACAAAAACGACACGGCTTTGCTCATAGAGAAAAACAGCAAAAAAGATATTCAAGGCAAAAGAAATAAAAAGAAAACTAAAAAGAATTCTTTGTGAGATGTTCCGGAACATCTGTGTCATATTACATTCTTCAGTTTCGTAATTCAAGCAATTATAGGTTCTCTGAGACGACGTCTTGGAAAAAACGCTTCTTCTGATCTGTAAATTTTATTGCTTTTTCTAAAAGAACCTCTTCTATTTTACTCACTCGAGTCTCTCCTGTCGCAATCATTTCCAATACAACTCTGGCATCTCCTTCTCCAAGATACCCTTCTTCTATAGCTATCCTGATATTTTCAGAAGAGAGATTCTCTCTATCTATAGCGATCGCCGCCCAATGTTCATTCGTTTCACCGTTTGCGGTAGACCAGTGCGGATCAATTCCTTTATGTACTAATTCCCGTACTGCAGGTTGTAAAGGCTCTTCGATATACCGTGTAATATCTTCTTCTGTTGCAAGAGGCTGTCCGGGAGATGCAAAAATTTGCTTTACCTCTCTGAGAAACACCGCCATATGTGTATATTCTAGCATGCAACGATTCAGATTACCAACGCTGACTCCCCAGATAACCACTAGTGCTTCTCCGCACACCCGGTGTGTGGAGAAAGTTACAGCAAGAGACCTAAAAGGAGAAGGAGAATTCCGCCAGCCACAGTGAACGCTCCCAGGACCGCAGGCGTGCCGGAAACAGGAACTTTCGGGGTCGGGGCTGCTGCCAGCGGAGCAGGTGTTGCGGTCACCACAACAACCTCTTGAAAAGGAGTGGCTGTCGCGACAACGATTTGCTGTGTCGGAGTTGCAGTCACTACTGTCACCTGTTGCGTGGGAGTTGGGGTAGCGGTTGCCACAACAGTTTGCTGTGTCGGAGTCGGAGTGGCTGTCGATGTCGGGGCAGCAGTGGAAACCGGGGTAGTAGTCGGCGTCAATGTGCTGGTCGGAGTTACCGTACCGACCGGACCGGTCGGCGTCGGGGTACAAAGAAATTGAACCACAGAAGGAGGAAGCGTGCAGGGAGGAGATGCATCCAGACACGCAGGCCTTTGTTCACACGAAGCTCCTGTTGGGCCCCTCGGGGTAACACTCCCGATTCCGCACCTGTTGGGCATGCCGGCAGGAAGTTTGATGCACCTATTCTTTTCACTCGGCGTGGTATCTCCCAAAACTTGTAAAACACACATTTCATCGCACGCACAGTCGCTGTTTGTCCTGCATTTTGTTCCCCTTGCTGCCTGCGGCAAATACTTCGTCATATCCGTTTTCTGTGAAACATAATACCCGACAACCGGAAGGACAATCAAAAGAAACAGTCCGCCAATGATGGCACTGGTTTTCCCGCTGGATTTTTTCTTTTGGGGAGGCTCTTCCCCACCGGGCTGTACGGGTTCAGGCAGAGGTGCGGGCACAGGGGGAAGCGTCGTCGGAATGATGGGAGACGAAGGAGTTTCATTCAAGGATTTCGCAAGGTCAGCTAATGCTGACGGATCCACAGGCCCGCCTTCGCTTGGCTTCGGCNNGTTCGGCGAGGCAAGCCCGCCTTGACCCGGTGTAGCCGCGCCGACTGGTGGACGACTGGTATCCGATACAGAGGACAATCCTGGAGGAAGGTTTGGATTTGGTATGTTGGTATCGTCGGGCATGGATGGTTTGAAAATAAGCTCTCTTTAACTTGAATGACGAAATGAGTGAATCTGGTTCATTGTCATTCCGGAAGCCCGAAGGGCTATCCGGAATCCAGAGTCCTATTGCCTAGATTCCTGCTTTCGGGAGGAATGACAGACTTCACCATTGATTTCTAAACTAAACTCTCTTCTTTAAACGTAGAGGAAAAAAAGAGCGGTGTCAAGAAGAAGAGAAGTACCGAAGTATCAATGAATGGAAACGGTCTTCGCGTCGTCGTTTATCCGGGCAGTCTGCCCCTCCTGAAGGTCGTAGGTCGACGTGACGTTCTCTGCATCAATGCTGCCTATGATCGCTTTACCTTCTATCAGGGTTACTGTGGCCTGGCTTCCTTCAACAGAAACTTCCAGTTCTCCTGCCTCCAACACCACAAGCGTCCCCAGAACGCGGATGGACCAGGGCATATCTTTGTGTATCAGCCGGTAGGTAACTGTTCCTCCTTTTTGAAGGATAAGGACATGAGGAGGCAGAAGATCTACAAATGAAAGTTCGCTCCAGGCATCAGCGTTCAAAAGTATCTGGGTGGGAAATTCTATAGTCATGGTTCCGTCCGCACCCGCAACGACCGACTCTCCCTGCACAAGAGGCCCTGTTTTTTCCAATACCTGGTACTCCTCGTCCCGGCGCCCCATTTTCTTCACAACCCCGGACATGGTCGCAATAGATCCAACCAGTGCATGCGTGGGTGGAAGGAGGGTCAGACTGGCAGGCTGAATCTCTGTATACCGGATGGCGGGTTTTATGCCAAAACCGCGATACTGAACAGTATTTTTGTACATAGTCATTGGAGCCAACATACCTTCTCCTTCATATCCAAGAGCCCACAGGGCAACACCTGCCAACTGATATTTTTCAGCAAGGGTAATTTTTGCGCGAAGTGCCTCCTCGTTTTCATAGAAAATCTGCTGAAAATGCCCGGGTGTTTCTCCCGGGTAGACAACGTACGGCTCTTGGGCAACCGAGTCAAATCCCTGCTGGCAGTCCGGACAACGTTTCAGCATATCTTCCACGCGACCGGCTGTGGCTACCTGCCAACTCCCCGGGATCACTGCTGAGCCGGGGGTCCCCCGGAGCGTTTCCCATTCATAGCCGTACAAGGGTACGCCAAGGATAACTTTTGAGGCAGGAACGTAGCGGAGGGTTTCTTTCAAAGCGGTTTCCACATCATACTCAGCTTGTGTGGGCACTCCGCCAATGGGCGCCACCGGACCTGCCACGGGAGAATACGCATAATGGTAATCGTAGGCCATCAAAACCAGGTAATCGGCAATCTCACCGATGCGGGCAAGATCAATAAGGTGCAGTTCTACTGGTGATTTGGGAGTCAGCTCAACCGTGAGCGTCCCAAGGTGCAGTCGGGTCAGCTCTTCTTTTACGGTTTTGACAAATTGAACATACTGCAGGCGTGCCGACTCCGATGCTTTATTGAAACTTTCAATGTCAAGGTTGAGATCAGTAAACCCATGCTTTTGCATGATCGGCGCTACTTCCTCAACGAGTTTTGAGGCATGTGCCTGGGGAGTGTCAATAAGAGCTAAAATGTCATCCTCGTTCATATTCTGGACAAGAAGGGAAAGCCTGGTTCCCTTTTTCCGGTGCGCTGACAGGGTAGCAGCATACAGGTCGCTTGAGAGCATGGCAAACCCAGGCTCCAATTCTCCGGGATTGTCCTCATATCTCATCGTTCCGTCTTTTTGGAGAGCGAGACTGAAATAGGCAAGCGTCGTAATGTCGTCTGCATAGGAATCTTTTCCGGATCCAATAAGCCAAAACGGCTGAAAGCCGATAATTTCCGGTTTATAAAGACCCAGAAGCCTGGCTGGCGCCCAGGACGGCTGGGGAGGCGTCAGGCGGATATACAGATACAAACCTACAATACCAAAAATAAAAAGCAGGATGCAGCCGGAAACAAGAACAAGAAATGATTTCATAAAAAAAGTATAACACAGGAAGGGAATCCGACAAATACTACAAATGCCACAAATCCGACAAATAAAAATTATAGTGTTAAGATGCAAAAGAAAAATGGGAAAATATAACTCTATGATTAGAAAGATATAAAAATATATTATAACTAATAGTTTGTTCTAACTATTGTAAAGATGACAAAAAGAATTGATAGAGAAGTATAGATATTGATAGTAAATAGACTTTGAAAGATATGGCTTGATGCTTTTTAACTATATAAAATATTGATAGTATTTTATTTCTTTCTCAGTACCTATAAAGTATTCATATTGAAAAACACTCAAATCTACAGGAAGCCTTCAGAGGGAAAAAGTCAGCTTTACCAGATACCATTGGTATCTGACTTCGCTTTGACTCTGCTCCCGCGATTACGCGGGATTTCGCTTCACTCAACTTGCGAAGCTAAAAAATTATAGTTCTTTGTGAAGTCCGTTTGCACGACCGCCGCCAAAATCCATTTCCGGATCTCCGTATTTCTTATGAAAAAACATATCTTCCATCGCAGCTGTCCTTAACATAGCAGCATACCCTGCACCTACTTTTCCATTCTCTTCTATCCTCTTTCGTACCTCATCTCGGATACGTTCTGCTTCTTTCCGACAGATAATAATAGGTCCGTTGTTTTCCATATGAACCTCAATGCTACTCTCTCTCTCTCTCTCTCAAAAAGTCAAACTGACATCTTTTTGGTGGAATTCCGGATAACAAAAATTCCCCTGAAGAAAAACAGGAGTGACAATAATCTGAGATTTGCACCCAGCATACTATTCAATGATCATTAACCCAACATTGAAAACTCCGTATCATTTTTTTAAAGAATACGACAGAAAACAGAACAGATTAAGAAGTCTGAAAAAATACCCAGTTGATGGAACTTTTTGAAAAAAGGGCGTATCTATACGCCATTTCCCTATTTTGGCACTTCGACAAGCTCAGTGCTAAATTTAGCTTCAAAAAAAGGGGTGTATTTCGACTTTTTTTTGAACCGTAAAAACCCACAAGAATAGCACTATCCTGTAATACGTATTTTATCCCCGCACTTCATCAATTTTTCTGACTCTCTTAGGATATGGTTGGTACTACGACTGATAGAGTCTATTGAAGCTAAATGGGAAAAATAGCCTGTAAAATAGAGTGGATAGCCTTATAACTTTTTTTAAAATGGGGAGGTATCAGGATTTCCTAAACCAATCAAAGGATATCCCAAATCTCTCTCCTGAGGTCTCCTCCCCTAAGAAGGGAAGGAAGCCTCAAGAGATGATTTGAGAAAAAAGTATATTACACCCCATCCATCCGTTCTGTCAAGAGAGAAAAAGAGGAGAAATATATGATAGTATGAATCCATGATGCGCTTCCTCACGTTTTTCAAAAAGGAAACAACGATTGCCGGGATTCTCATTGCGATGATCCTCGGACTCAGCCTTCTTCCCGACATCATCAAATGGCAGAAAACGCCTCCGGGCCGCGTATACATTCCGATACACAACAACCTCTATGACTATGCACTGTACGTCAACTATATACGGCAGGGACTGGACGGACAGTCGGTTCTTTTTGACCGGTTTACGACGGAGGAACATCAGGGAACACTTGCCAATCCTTTTTATCTTGTCCTGGGGAGAATATGGCGCATCACCGGCATCCGCGATGCCCACATCGTCTATCTCATAACGCGGATTCTTTTAGGATTAGTGTGGACGCTCATAGTCTATGGGTATATCAGGCGGTCCATACAGTCTAAAACCGGACGGATCCTCGCGCTGTTTTTTGTTCTCTATGGAGCCAGTGTCCCTCTTTTTCAATGGTCGGAAAAAGGATTGACCATATCTTCCTTTATGGCGTGGTGGTCTGAGCTGGATCCTCTGTCCCGTGCCACGTTTCTGCCCGCGCACCTCATGGGACACATCCTTCTTTTACTGACCATCACGCTCTTTACATTCAATTATAGGATCTCCAAGACGACGTTTTGGAGATCCTCTTGTATGATATTGGGGACGATCACTGGATTTTTCGCAGGCCTCTTTCACACACCCAGCCTCACACTCCCTCTCCTCCTCCTCCCGATCTGGGCGGTCCTCACCAAACAATGGAAACGGTTCGTTTATCTTCTGATTTTGTTACCCCTATCCGCTCTTTCACTTCTCATTCTTTCCGGACAGTTTCAGAATATGCCGTGGACCTTGGGATGGGATTATGAACGGCTTTCGTTTGCTGTTTCTTTTCCTGAATACCTGTTGGCCTTAGGCCCGATCGTACCTTTTGCATTTCTTGGGGTGTTTGTGGGAAATAGTACTCTGAAAGCACGGCTTGTCTGGATCCTGTGGATAGGGATTGGGTTTGGAGCGCTTCTTGTCACTCCCGTTCTTTTTCAGGGGCAGATTGCTGCATTCCGGTCTTTCCCGATCTCCAACATCCGGTTTTTACAGCTTGCCATCAATGTACCCTTGTCTATCCTTGCCGGTTTCGCGCTTCTTGAAATACGGAAACGGTTTGGGTACGCCCTTTTTTACGGTCTGGTAGGTATCGTATTCATCCTAACCTTCATCGGGTATCCGGCATGTCTTGGCACACACATCACGAACCAGTTCGGCGGACCGCTTTTTCAGTATCCGACCCGCTCATGGATGGAAGCAATCCGGACGCTTGACGCGGGAGACAGAGCCAAAGCTGTCTTGTCCATGCCGTTTGCAGGACTGGCAATCGCCATGAACACCGACAGGACCGTCTATATAGGAAGACTCACCTCAACCGTCAATATAGACCAAAAAACTGATCTCGCGTGGAAAATCTACGGAGGAACCATGCCTGTCTGTGAGGCGTATTCCCTTTTGACGGATAACCGGATCAGTGAGGTATTTGTCGGCTACGATGAAAAAATAGCAGGAGGTGATCTGACGGTCTATCCTTTTCTCCGGCTCAAACAGGATTTCGGGGATACGCAGATCTACCAGTTCACCGGAGAAAAGCCGGCAGAGTGTCCCTAATTTTAGCACGCTCGTTCGTGCTGCCTGTTGACAACAACAGGAAAAAACCTCTACAATGCGCTCCAGAAAGGAAATAGTCATATGTGTCCAGTGGCGTTTGAGATAGATGGGAATCTTCCTACAGTGGTCTCCTTCATAAAAGATGTCAATCTCGTCGTCTATGATAAAAACAAACAACAAGGAGCACTATCGCTCCATTCCGAAGCATTAGGAGGAACAGCAAGGGCTTCAACGATTGTTGAGGGAGAAGAATGTTCTAACGCTATACCCATTCAACCTGGTAAAAAAATACCATTCGTGGGATATAACAGAGATGGCATTCCCATAAAGATAGTCGTGAGCGGTTTAACTCCGTTGGATACTCTGGCATTAGAAGATCTGCTTTTGGAATCAGACGAACTAGATCAGTCGGGGGTTATGCCGCTGTCTTTTGATAAAAAGTGGGACGTAAGCTGAAGGAAAAAAAGAATTCTCCGCTGACCCAGTGCACACAGTTTAGCTTCGCAAGACCAGTCCGC
>DPYI01000049.1 GCA_003545435.1 Patescibacteria group bacterium
TGTACGAGTTTGACAAGCCTTGGCCTGTCAGGACCGTCGCCGGCTATCACAATCCGCACCTCCGGAATACGACTGATAATTTTTTTGGCTGCATTGATAAGGACTGACAGGCTTTTGAGGCCCGTGAGCCTTCCGAGATAGAGAACCATGGGACGCGCGCTTTTCTCTCCGGGTTTGCAAAGGGAAAGATCAACACCGCTATAGACGATATGCGGCTCTTTTTTGGTCAGTTTGTGATCCAGAATGTCGGTTTTAGAGGATGGCGATATGGTAATGACCTCGGTATTCCTATACGCAATCGGCATGAGCCGCTTTTCCAAAATCATAGCAATCCACGAAAACGGAGGCAGGAGCCGTTTCCGGAACACTTCCTGATGCACGTGATGGATAAGAAGAAATACTTTTTCCCGTGCATAGAACGGCGTGAAAAACGGAAGGCCGTTTTCCGAGTCAATGATGACATCATAGTTGCCGGATAGCCGGTACATGTAGTAGAGATATGCCCACACGTACACCAGATAAAATCCACCCCGGCGGATGATGCGTACTCCGTCTATCGTCTCACGGCGCAAACTTTTCCCGTCATTTCCGCAAAAAATCGTCACAACATGCCCCATCTTCACCCAACGCTTGGCAAGCTCGTGGACATAAACCTCCGCTCCACCTGACCAGATATGCCGTATATCCCGCCAGTTGAAAATAAGAATGCGGAGTCTCCCCCCTGGGAGTTTTTCCTTAATTGGCAGCCTTCCGAAAAGACCGAAAAAATCAATACTATTCCAATAGACTATAATGAGTGTCCCGTACAGACGGTCCAGAAGCAAAATACCAAAAAGACTGGCAACGCCGGAGAGCGCAACAACATCCGTAATCGCCTCAATGCTCCCGTGATGCAGCGATATTCCCGCAATCTCTGTAAGTCCGAAAAGAAATCCGACTACAGGAAACAGGTACTCTCCGCGCACCTGATGGTATGTGATGAAAAGGGAGCTTATGCTGAACGTAACCATCGCAAACGCGTAGAGAGAGAGGTGTGGAATCACAGCTGTTGCGTTTCTTCCCCACAAAAACGGAATGGTGATGTCTCCCAAAAGACCGAAAATGGTAAATGCAAAAAAGTTTACGAGAAGGACGAGTATCAGTATTTTGGCAAATAATTGTTCCGGTTTTTTGTTCCTTCCTATTTCCCGGCTCACCATGGGGATGGTAAACTGGCTGAAAAGCGAACCTAAGAAATAGACCATTTTCCCGGTGAGGGAAAGAAACCCATAGGTTCCGGCGTCCCCGGGGGCGAGGTAATGTTTGGCCAACATCACATCCAGACTCATGTATGTGATACCGGTAAGCGTTGCCAGGATGGACGTTGCAAAGAATTTTTTGGGGAACGCGAGCGCGTGTACTTTGTCCTCAAAGACAATTGGTTTTCCACGGGTATTGACCGCACTCCACCACCCGATGGCAAACGATACGGTCATGGAAAGAGGAATAGCTGCGTAGACATACTCCACCAGCCCATACTCAACAAAAGCAATACTGAACACCAATTTGGACAAGGCTTCCGCAACGACGAGTACTGCGAGCGTCCCAAACCGAAGGTTTCCTCCCAAAAATCCTCCGTCCACGGACGCTAAAGTCCCTATCACCCAGACAGGCGTGAAGAGAAGTAAAGGAATAATGCTGTCGATATGGAAAAAGAGCTGCAAGGAAGGGAGGAGAGCTAACCAGACAGCAGCAATCCCCAAAGCAAGGATATAGCTCTTTTTCCGGATGATACGCCAAAAATCCTGTATCGCTGTATCATATTTGCCAAACAAGAGGGCGCTTTTATACGTCACTGCACGGGACAGAGCACCCATCGGAACCCCGGATATGTAGATGAAACTTCCGATAAGTGTAATGACACCGAAGTCCTCCAGGTTTACGTTCCTTCCGAGGTACGCGTTATAGAGATAATTACAGAAATTTCCAAACAAGGATGCGGCAACCAGAATGCTCCCGCTGATCATCGGTGAGCTCATAAATTCCGAGAGCTGTCGGATGTTCATCCTCTTTACCCGTTGAGGCTGTATTGTTGTCATGTCTTTGGCTGACTCTGCCTCTTTGTCATCGATATGAAATCCGTGGATGGTTTTTTCCCAGTAATGGGGCTTTACAAAAAGCTGGAATAGAGCAATGACGGCTCCTACACTTATCATGAGCCAGTAAAACGGCACGAAGAAAATGTATTTAATCAGGTCCCAATGATCCCGTTTGGCGCACCCTATCATGTAGTTGTAAAGACAGATAAAATTGCCGGCCACAAGTGCAAAGGCAGCTATATAAAAAATGACTGCGGGAAAAAGGGATTCTATGGTCGGGCCTACAATGGCATACAGCGTAAAATAGGAAATAGTAACCACCCAAAGAATTGGGTTGATAAACATGAAAGCGATTTTCCCTCCTACTACGAGTTGGAATATGAACGCATGGGAGCCGTGCTGAGCGATGAATGACAGTGGATTTCTCATGTGCACGAGGTACGTCTGGAGGTATCCTTTGATCCAGCGGGAGCGCTGGCGCAGCCAATTTTTCACGTTGCTGTTTGCTTCCTCAAGCGTAATCGTATCTACAATTGCAGTTTTATACCCTGCCTTGAAAAGCCGTGTACCCAAATCGCAGTCCTCAGTGACATTGAACGGATCCCATCCATGTAAGAGGAGGAGTTCGCTGGTACGGAAATGGTTGCTCGTGCCTCCCAGGGGTATCATCGTATCTATGGACTGAAGACCCGGAAGGATGACGTCAAACCAGAGCGAGTACTCGGCAGTAAAAAACCTCGTAAGGAGGTTGTGGCGGGGATTGTAGTAATTGAGCTTGGCCTGAAGGCACGCAACATTTTTCGGAGTTTTAGCAAACGCCAGGTATGCTTTTTTAAGCTGCGAGGCTTCGGGCTTATCCTCAGCATCATAGACGACGATATATTCCCCTTTGGCCATCGTCAGGCCGTAATTGCAGGCTTTTGGTTTAGTCTTTGGCATGGAATGAGGAACGACAACTATTTTGAAACAGGCGGGTAAATCAAGTTTTTCCGCTGCCTCAATTGTTGACTCATCGTTTTCCTCTAAAAGGAGAAGCACCTCAAGCTTATCCTTTGGCCAGTCAAGCTCTCCTATGGCCTTGATAAACTGCGGCAAAACCCGGGCTTCACGGTATAAAGGACACAGGATGGTATACAGAGGAAGTCTTTTCTCGTCAATGTTTCCCAGCTCCTCATCGCTTATTTTGATTTCCGGAGGGAAGTGAAGACTTTTCAAAAGGACATAGAGATTAAACAGCACGTCCAAAAAATAGAT
>DPYI01000026.1 GCA_003545435.1 Patescibacteria group bacterium
AAAACCGAATTTTGAGGGTTTTCTGTCAATGGAAATATTCGGGTATTGAACTTTTGTTTCTTTTGTTTCAAAAAGTTCCGAAACAATGTCTCTCTTTTCTTCTGTTTTTAACGGTGGGGTTTCCTCGTGATTATCGGTGATGGTTTTTTCTGCGGTATCTTTACTTTGCATGGGAAAAGAAGAGGCAATATCCGGTTTCTCTTCCTTGTCCCCTATGGTCCCGCTAGGCACAGCGGAGGAAGATTCTTTCTCTTTGACAATCTCCGCTGGAGCCTGAATATCAACTTTTTGTTTTGATGTATCGTCCTCTTCCACCTCCACTACCTGCATGATACGGCCTCTTGATGGAGACGCACCCTTCTGGCCCCCTTCGTCTTTTTTCACCATATAGCTCATAGTGTACAAAGAATATAAGAATAAATCAACCGAAGGAATTTCTCCTGAAATTCAGGAATAAGACAAATAAGACGGATAGGACACATATGACAAATAAAACAACAAATATACCACAAAAAAAGAAAGCCCTGTTTTTCAAGCGAGAGCTTTCCTTTTTATTTTTTTGTGATAACAATTCTGTTACCGGACGGATTTTTTCAGGGCTTTTCCTGCTGTAAAACCCGGGGTTTTCCGAGCCGGAATCTGGATTGGTTTCCCTGTTTGCGGATTTCTCCCGGTTCTGGCTTTCCGCGAACGAACCATGAATGTACCAAATCCCGTGACGACTACCTTGTCGCCTTTTTTCATGGCGTCCGTGATTGCTCCGAAAACGGCAACCACTGATTCACGGGCTGCTTTTGCAGTCAGACTTGCTTTTTTTGCAACTACCTCAACGAGGTCTGCTTTTGTCATAAATTCTTTTCACCTCCCCCCGGGCAGAAAGATGATATTTTTTAGAAAAGATTGAACAAACAATCTCTAATCGAAAAGATAGAGAGTTTGGGTTGGTATGTCAAGATATCAAAAAATTCGTGCCGTCATGACGGCACGAATTTAGCAAGATAAGCAACCCGAGTAGTTCAAACAACTCGGGTAATTCAAAAATTAAGCTCGAGTTGCCGGCCTTACTTTTCTTGCCGATCCTGCTTTTTATATTTTTTTATTTCGCTGTTTCCACTGCCCGAATTTCCCGGACGACGGTAATTTTTATCTGTCCCGGGAACGTCACTTTTTCTTCAATTTCTCCTTTTATCTCCTGGGCCATCACTGTTGCGTTTGCATCCGTCACTTTCCCCGGATCAACAATGACACGAAGCTCGCGCCCTGCCTGGAATGCAAACGATTCCTTCACTCCTTCATGGGATTTGGCAATTTCTTCCAAGCTTTTCAGCCGCTTGACATATTCGTCATAATTTTCATACCGCGCTCCCGGCCTTCCTCCTGAAATTGCATCGGCAATATACGTGATCACTGATTCAACGGAATTAAATGGTGTGTCTTCGTGGTGTTGGGCGACACAGTCAATAACCCGAGCAGGAAGCCCGTATTTTTTCAAAAATTCAACACCCAATTCCACATGACTTCCCTCTTTGTCCGTTATAACTTTCCCGATATCATGAAGAAGACATCCTAAACGAACAACATTTGCGTCAGCTCCGATTTCTTTGGCAATAGCTACCCCGATTTTTGTTTCCTCAAGCGTATGAGCAATCATGTTTTGGCCGTATGAGAATCGATATTTAAACTTGCCGAGCATGGCAACAATAGGCGACGGGAGATTGTACACTCCGACACTGTGACACAATTTTTGTCCTTCCTCAAACATGATGCGGTCGATTTCTTTTTTTACCTCCGCAACGATATCCTCAATCCTGCCCGGCTGAACCCTTCCGTCCTTAAGAAGCCTCTCAAGACACACACGGGCTATTTCACGCCTCACCGGATCAAAACAGGAAAGACGGATTACTCCTTCTTCGTCCAGGTCGACGTCTACGCCCGTTGCCGTTTCAAACGCCCGGATATTCCTCCCCTCTTTCCCGATGATCCTGCCTTTCATGTCCTCATCAGTGATTTTAATCGTGGATACGGTATATTCGGCAACGTAATCTGTCGCTCCATGGCGCATCGCATCAGCAAGAATATCCCGCGCTTTCACATCCGCTTCCTCCTTTGCCTTAATCTCCGATTCTTTTATAAGACGCGCTATCATCTCCGCTTCTTTTTCTTTCACCCGGCGGTACACCATCTCTTTGGCTTCGTCAGCGGTCATGCGGGCAACTTTTTCCAGTTTCTCCAGCCACTCTTTTTTGAGTTTTTCTGCATCTTCTGCTTGTTTATGGATACTCAGCCCTTTTTCAAGAATTAATTTTTCCCGTTCGGAAAGTGCACCTTCCCGGTGATCCAGTACTTCAAGTTTTCTCCGGATTTCATCTTCTGCACTGCGCCGAATGCGAAATGCTTCCTCTTTGGCTTCGTAGAGCATTTCTTTTGCTTTCGCCTCAGCTAACGTGTGTTGAGCCTCTGCTTCAATACGCATCTTTTTAATCTGCGGGGATTTTTCAGGTTTTATGGAAGGCGTGATTATCTGAGGATGCATTTTTTTCGCTTCTTCCCTCTCTGACGGTCTTGTCTTTTCCAGCCGTTTACCTGCAGGTGTTCTTACTTTTCTTGCTTTTACCAGTCCTGATAATGTTTTTAGTACGTCAAACATAGAGTCCTCCTTGAAAGATGTTTGTTTAATAATTCTCTGGATTCCTGCTTTCGCAGGAATGACAAAACAATTGAAGACAAGAGAAAACCACCTCTTTGGTTACGAGGATTTTGTAGGGGTTTTTATATCGTAAAATTTTTTCATAGTTCCTACAATAACATTTTCCGGTTTTCTGATTGCTTCAAAAAAAGAAAGCGTTTTTTAGACTTCCCTTATGTCTCCTATTGTAGTCCTTTTGGGAGTAATTCGTCAATGACAGAGGATATTGCCCTATGGTCAAATCCGCGTCTCATAAGAAAACTAAACAGCTTGTTCCTTTGCTCTGTCTTACCATACCGCCGTAGGCTTCTGAGCTTCTTTACAGCGGCATTCCGAGCTAAATCAGCCTCATTCCCTCCTCCATCCTGTTTCAGGAGCGTAAGAGCGCTCTTGATAGAATCCTCATCAACGCCCTTTTTCTGAAGCTCCATCCGGATCAATATGGCACCTTTTGGCCGGGAACGGTTTCGGGAGCCAATAAATGCAAGGGCGAATTTCAAATCATCAACATATCCAAGTTCACCGAGTCTGGTCATAACCTTCTCAAGAAGTTCAGGTGAAATTTTCCACTTGTTGATTTTTTTGGATATATAGGAACGGATTTCTTGCTCACTTCGGGGCCGGATTGATATATAGTTCAACCCAAATCCAAGAAGTCTTTGATATGTTTCGTCATCATCCATGAAACTGTTATTCCTCTTCCTCTTCCACCCCCAATGCGACTTTTGCCTGCACCGTACCGGAGTGGACGACTTTCCAAATGGCATCGCTTAATTCTTTTGCCACTTTCGGCGTTTCCTTTAAGTACAGTTTTGCCGCTTCTTTCCCTTGCCCGATTATTTGTGTCCCGTGTTTGATAAATGCGCCGGATTTAGAAAGAATATCAAACTCGAGAGCTACATCAATAAGTGCCCCTTCTTTGGAAACACCGTTATGCATGACATCAAATTCCGCAACACGAAACGGCGGAGCAACTTTGTTTTTGACTACTCTCACCCTATGGCGGCTGCCGATGACCTTATCCCCGTCTTTGAGAGATTCAATCTTTCTGCTGTCCATCCTGACGCTTGCATAAAATTTGAGCGCCATGCCCCCCGATGTGACTTCCGGATTCCCAAACATAACACCGATTTTTTGCCGGAGTTGGTTGGTAAAAATAACAACAGTTTTTGATTTGGAAATAACAGCGGTTAACCTCCGTAATGCTTGCGACATAAGGCGGGCCTGCACCCCAATAACACTGTCTCCCATATCGCCTTCAAGTTCAGCCCGCGGAACGAGTGCAGCAACGGAATCAATGACGATAACGTCAACCCCTCCGCTTCTTATCAGTGTTTCAGCAATTTCCAATGCCTGTTCTCCTGTGTCGGGTTGAGATATGAGAAGGTCATCAAGTTTCACTCCCAAAATTTGCGCCCACTGGGGATCAAGCGCGTGTTCTGCATCAATAAATGCTGCCGTTCCTCCGACTTTTTGCGCTTCGGAAATAGCCGCAAGACAGACGGTTGTTTTTCCTGATGCTTCCGGTCCGTAAATTTCAACAATTCTTCCTCTGGGCAAGCCTCCCGTACCAAGTGCCAGATCCAAAGGAAGAATGCCGGTCGGGATAACGTCAATAGCGTTTTTCACACCGGCCTGTTCACCTAACCGCATGATGGAGCCTTTCCCGTACTGTTTCTCAATCTGCTCCATGGCAAGGCGGATTGCAGTCAGTTTTGCATCCTGTTGGTTCATAGATTCTCCAATCCTATCGAGCAGGAATTATACCCTTCACAATCTGAATTGTTACGGGTATCCCATTTTTACATAAAGGATGGTAGAATACAAGGGTAATTTTAAAATTACCATCAACGAATTACGAATAAATATACCCATCTTACTCCGGTTTGCACCCCGTCGTGGCGGGGGAAAAAGCGGATTAGATGGGTATTCATTCATTATTCGGGGTGTGGCGCAATTGGCTAGCGCATTCGCATGGGGTGCGAAAGGTTGCTCGTTCAAGTCGAGTCACCCCGACAAAATTATGGACGATAAAACGAAAATTTCAATCATCGGTGCAAGCAGTTACGTAGGTGCAAGATTATATTTTGATTTAAAATCAAAATTTATTGTTGTGGGTACTTATTCTTCGAACCAGCTTTCTAAGAATTTTATTTACTTGGATATTACAAATAAAAAAGAAGTTGAAAAAGTAATAAATGATATAAGACCTAACGTTATTATTCACGTAGCTAATAATGCTAGCGCTAAGTGGTGCGATACATACCCAGAAAAGGCAGTGCTTCTTAATCAAACGGCAACGCAATATATTGCTGATTCAGCTAATAAAGTAAACGCGAAGTTGATATACATTTCAACAATGGGAGCTGTCAAGCCATCAAATCTTTACGGAAAAACAAAATCAAAATCTGAAAAAATTATAAAAACTTCTAAATATGGATACTTAATACTTCGCCCATCTCTTATTCTTGGTTATAGTCCGAATACTACTAACGACAGACCATTCAATAGATTACTGAAAAATTTAGATGAGGGTGTATCAGCTGTTTATGATACTTCATGGAAATTTCAGCCAACATATATAAGACATATGAGTGAAGTCATTACGGCTTGTATAAATAATAAAATATTCAATCGTTCGATCGTTATTGCTGTTACGGAGATGAAATCAAGATACGACACGGCAAGAGATATATTGACTCCTTTTGGTATAAAAGTAACACCTGTTGATGCCAAGGATTCAACTTTTGAAGTTTTTAAGGATGATCTGTCTGAACTAAACTACCCTCGCCTCTA
>DPYI01000036.1 GCA_003545435.1 Patescibacteria group bacterium
AACAAAATCCCTCGCGCGTAAACTCCTCCACGATAGATACCTCCAATATCTCAAAACTGGAGATATCTTATATCCTACAATACTAATGGTGGAAAATTGTGGGTGTATATAGAGGCAAACAGGATGCAAAATTCAAAGCTATAGCTTTGAATTTTGCGCTAGCCCTATTTGCGCAATTTTTGTATATATGCCTTTATGGTAAGAGTTTTCTTTGACAATAGTATCTATTGGGTTGAGAGCAAATTTCACCGCTATAGCGGTGAAATTTGCTTCCCTGATATTTTTCATACATACTGCATATATAAAACCATATGGACACACAAAAGAAGTCAAAAAGTAAATATCAAAACGCGCAACGTATTATACTGCGCACACTCTTACTTGCCGGCGTAGTGAGTATTGCCATTCTTGCGCCTAATGCCCTCCAAGTGCTTCAGATGTTTAATTCAAAAAATAAGCGATATCTATCGCCCCGCTATGTCGAGAGCGTGATTGGGAGACTTATCAAGAAAAAATTGATCGCAGTTCGCATGGATAGTGGAGAAAAAATACTTGAAGTGACTCCGTTGGGGGAACGCGTGCTTTTGCGTGCGGGAGTTCACAAAATACCAAAAAGAAAAAGCTGGGATGGCAAGTGGCGCATCGTGATGTTTGACGTAAGCGAGAAAAGAAAAATGACACGGGAGAGGATTCGGGAGGAGCTTAGGGGGTTCGGGTTTGTACGATTCCAGGACAGCGTGTGGGTATTCCCTTATGAATGTAACGAACTTATCGCCCTTCTTAAAACCGATGTCCTCATAGGAAGAAGCGTGCGATACATTATTGCTGACTACCTTGAAAACGATGCCCTTCTCCGCAAACATTTCGGTCTCCCTTTAAAAAGGTAACTTATTCTTATGGCGGGGTAGATTGGGGGGATATTATGCCTTGTTGATATTCCGATAGACATAAATAATTCATCATATCAGATACATACGCCGCAAAATTACAGATGTGCATAAGACACAGAATTGTGGATACATAAATATGGTGTCAAAACAATAGGATGCAAAATTNNAATTTTGCATCCTATTGTTTTGAGATTATCATAAGTTTTCTTCCAAGAGCCAAAAAGAAAAAGCCCCCGATGCAGACGTATCTGCATAAGGGTCTTTTCCGTAGTGATATAGATACTATATACGTTTGACAATAAAAGTCAATGGGCTGTAATAGCGATTCTGGCGTTATGTGCTCATGTGATTTTTGAGTCAGAGACCATTACCGAATCCCGGAATCACAATGAATAATAGCTTCGGTATAATCCTTACTAGTTACTACGATTTCATCAACACTTGAACAAAAAGTGAGTGTGTTATTAGTGGCAGATTGTATTCTATATCTTCCGGGAGACACCTCGAAACTGAATGCTCCGTCCTCGGTGGAATTAAATCTTTTTACACTTCGTGCTTTATCTCCCGTAATCTCTATGAGCAAAAGTTCTGTTGCGAAAGGTTTATCATCACAGGATGGATCTGGTGGGTCCCGCAAGACAGGACAAGTTGGACCGAGGATCACCTTGCCGCGCATTCCTGAAGAAATTTTTTCCGCCGTTTTAAATCGTATAGGAATTCTCACTTCATCCGCGTTTTCCAGAAGTCCCGACGGGTTGTCTTTTTCAAGTACGAGTGTCCCCTCTTTTGTATTTGGGAGAATAAACGTAAGCTCTGCGCGGAACGGCACAAAGTCCGTGGTCATCCAATCCCCTTGTGCCTGCGCAGGCACAACGGCAATTTCTTTGCCATTGCCATCCAGAAGGCGGACAGGAAATGACGCCTCAAAATACCAATTTCCCCGTGCCTCCCCCGTTACGATAAGTGGGGTTATAATTTCGGCATTTGGTCGTGGTGTGGTGAGCCGCACCAAAGGAGAAGATGTTTCGGTGGTGGTACTCGCAGTGTGTTCGCCGTCTATCGGCGCGATGGCAGTATTTATTTTTATCGCATAAAACCCCGCAAGTGCGATAAGGATGATGGATATTGCGACTAATGTAAGTTTTGTGTTCGTTCTCATTTAAATAATTATATCACGAAAAAAGTCCTTGTATGGTTGTTCTCTTTGGGCTTTCTGAAAAACCTTGAAGATCTTCTTGATACAAAATTGGTGTAAAAACTGACTTACTGTATACTTTATACACCCATGAGATACGACAAAAAACACGGCTGGACAACGACTGGTTTTACCCTTATAGAAATTCTTGTTGTTGTTTTCATTATTAGTCTTCTGGCTTCTATTGTTTTTTTCTCTGGAGATTACCGCGCCCGAGCGCGAGATTTTGTTCGCACGTCCGATATGGACACGCTTTTTACCGGACTAACGATGTACAAACTCCAATACGGATTTTTCCCATGCAGCGGATTCATACAATCAACAGGCGATCCAAATCCATTCCAATTTCTTGTTAATAAAGAAGTTCTCACGGGGGCTCTCTCCGACCCTATTAACGATGGCAGTCCCTATCAATATGCATACTCAACATTTAAAGAGGCTCCCGGCGGGCGTTGCGGCGCTATCGTACATCTTGATATCGACTTTGAAACGGAATCAGAGTGTCTTTATGGCCAATTTGCGGATGGCAGCACGAAGGGGATCGGACACTGCCATAGCTTCTTTCCGCATCCGCCCAAATGCGTTAATCCATGGCATTTTGTGAATGACCCAAGCGACCCAAACGGATCATACGACATTTCGTCAAGTTGCGAAGAGCTCTGGGACATTGGTGAAAATGGTATGACAGGAGGAGGTACATAATATAAAATCGCCCCGAGCGTTGCGCGGGGCGATTTGTGGATTGGAGCCCTAAATCCATTAGTGGATCGGGTGAAAGTCAAAATGCATTTAGTGCGGTCTGACCTTTGGTCATGACTCCCTCAAGCAGATCAAAGAACTCTACGAGGGTTTTCTCAATGCCATGAAGTACGTCGGGCATTAAGATTTTGACGATGACGATAGTAAGACCCAATCCAACTGCTCCTAGTATTTTCATATAATTATAAAATTAATGAATAATCAGGAGGGAATTTCTACTCTATCGTGAGATAAAGTATTGGGCCTCGACCATCGCCCTCTTCCCTCGCGGCCGAATGCCGGAGAAAGTGGGTGCGACATCAAGTCGCGAAGGAAGAGGTTTATCTACTAAAGATCTATTTTTACAGTAGCAGAAAAAATATCATTTATCAACTCTAAGTCATAATATCCAATGGCTTTAAATTGCTCCCCATATCACCCATACATTTATAGTGCGCTATAGCGCACTATAAATGTATGGGTGATATCTAAAGAAAAGTGCATTGAAATCGCCGTGTACCAAAAACCCGCCCCAATAAAGGGGCGGGTTTTTGTTTTAGAGTTTGAGTTCGATTCAGAGAAATTTCCTTAGAAATCTCTTCGTCCTCGGCCTCCACCTCCACTGAAACCTCCTCGCTGTGGGCGTTCCTCTCGGGGGCGTGCTTCATTTACGGTGAGTGCGCGTCCTTCAAGTTCAGTACCATTGAACATTTCAATCGCCTTGTCTGCTTCAGCATCGTTTTCCATCTCGACGAAACCAAATCCTTTTGATCTCCCCGACATTCTGTCGATGATGATAGCAGCAGACGTAACGGTACCAGCCTGAGCGAAAGTGCTTCGAAGGGTGTCTTCACTCGTTCCGAATGAAAGACCTCCCACAAATAACTTTTTTGCCATGTAGTATATTGGACCCACCGTGCAATAACCTTTTCTACTGCAACGGCGAATTTTCAGCTACAAACAACTCACGCTTTCCAATGAATACGCTGTATTCACCTCCTTGCGCTTCGTTGTTTTCGCTCGAAAATTCGCCATCTCGTTACGAAAAATTATTGCACGGTGGGTCTTCTGTTGTATCTAATTTTCTGTAGGACGACCTCTTCCGTCTAATTAATTTTAGGTGTCCAAGATACTCATATACTGAGTCTTGTGTCCACGGCCAGAGAATTTTTAACATTGCTCTACCAACGGAGAAAACCTACGATTTTGTAAGAATACACGAGAATGAAAAAAAGTCAACCTTAAGATGTGTTTAATCATTACCTCCCCTGCCCCGCCTTGAGTGCGGCAAGTTTAGCAATAAGTCCCTGGAGTATTTTGATTAGCTCTTCCACTTGTTTACGCAGTGACGCCAGGAGCGCTTCACGGTCGGTGGATATTCCTCCACTGGCGTAGAGTTGATTCAATTTGGCTCTCGTACCAGGACCAGCAAGGCCGAATCCGGTGGTGGAAGGTAATCCTGATGACACGAGATTGTATTTGATCTGGAATGTTTCCACTGCTTTTTGCGTCAGTGATCCGTAGTAGCCGGTTGCTTCACCCGTGA
>DPYI01000021.1 GCA_003545435.1 Patescibacteria group bacterium
GCAAAGCCGTTTGAGATAGGACAGTTTATCTTTCGCGCAGTCTTTCAGAGCACCTCCGTACCTGTTCATGCCGGCAGTATCACCTGCGTCCTGCGCTTGGCCGTATGCTTGGGTATAGGCAAAAATATATTCGTCCGTGCAGTGGCCGTTTGCTCCTGCCTGAATTGCTTGTCCTCTGCTTAAAATCCATCCATTCCTAAATATTGACCAATTCTGGTTAATTCAGTAGTATGGTATATAGTATGCAGCCGATTATTCCTCACTATGATAAAGTATGTGATGCCTTTCAAAAGTATGGGGTGTCATTTGCCGGCCTTTTTGGATCACGAGCATTTGGCGATAATACACCAAAAAGCGATTATGATATTGTCATCGAATTTACTCCCCGTTCAAACATATCCCTTCTTGGGATGATGGAGCTTCAACAGAAATTAGAGAAAATTTTAGGCGTTTCCGTTGATCTCGTGACGAAAGAGGATATTTCTCCGTATATCCGTGAGAGTGTCTTATCGTCAGTAATACCGTTTTATGGACAGAAAAACTGACCGCATGTATTTTCTCCATATTCGTGATGCGATTATTCTTCTGGAACAATGGACGAAGCATACGACATTATCTGATTTGAAATCAGATGAAAAGTTAGAAAGCGCAGTTATCCGTCAGCTGGAAATAATCGGAGAGGCTGCTCGTCATATCAGCAAAGAGAGTAAGTTGGAAACACCTGAAATACCATGGGAGCCGATTGTAGGCATACGGAATAGACTTATTCATGGATATTTTTCTATCAATCTTGAAAAAGTATGGCGTGTGATCAAAAAAGACATTCCTAAATTGAAAATTCAAATCTACTCACTTCTCGAAACTTTGGAAAAAGAGGAATAGGAAAGGAAGTGGTAAAAGTGCAAATCCAATCCACTCCAGGAGCTGGGGAAGGAAGAAGAGGATGATGATATTTCCGTTATTTTCCATTTTCCATTCTCCATTTCCCATTTGTATCACCCACGCATTCTCCCAATTATTCACCAAGACGTGATCTTTCAACTCTTTCCCAAAAAGGAAGGGAAATGTAAGTGAAAGCCAATTTTGAATTCTACAAAAAAAATTCTGCATTCTGCATTCTGCATTCTGAATTGTATATGCCCGCCACCCTTTATCAAAGGATTGGGAGAGGATGAGCGCGGTATTTTCCATTTTCCATTCTCCATTTTCCATTATCTTAATTTTGTAGTACGCCGGATTAGGATGGTCGACAGATGTTAGTGTGATAGAGCTGTCTGATCTCTGACTTCCGACCTCTGATTTCTGTATCTTCATTCCCACCATCTTTTCATACGGTATGGTATATACGCGGACAGAGGAGATATCGTTGATAGTAGTATCATTATCTACAGAAAGATTATCCATTGTGATCCGGTAGCCTATACCAAATTCATCCATAGGCGGAATGACAAAAAATGAATTTGTGAAGTCAGTAGCGCTTCTCTTATCTGTTACATAGCTTTCTAAAAATGTCTTTTTCGTCTGTTCATTGGTTATAGAGATGAAAAGTCGTCGTCCTTGAATATGACGTGATCGAACAACTACTATGTATCCATTTCGTTGAGACAGGTCCGGAATTCCGATATCTAAACAAGTACTTGCAGAAATACTTTCCAATCTCCTGTACCCGTTGTTTTGATTTTCCCATTGTGCATTTGTTTTTCCTTTGCGAGATGCGTCACAAGAAGAAATTAATTTCTTCAGGTCTTCCGTGTTAGAGCTGTTATACGCTTCTGTTCCATGTGTTATCGGCACTGTAACTGTGAAGGTAGGAATCGGATCTTTTTGGAAATCAAAAGTCGCACTGCCTGTAAGAGGGATTATTTTTGCTACTTCCTGATTTTCAAAATACGAGGGTATATAACCCGTAAATGTAAGAGCTTCGTTTGAGAGTTTGATTGAAAATTCCTTTTCATTCTGTTCGTGTCCGGTAAACAATGATCGGAATGGGTAGTATATATCGTAAAGTTCTTTGTCTGTTGTTATATATGGACCGAAATCAGTGTATGCCTGGTCGTTATCATTCCAGATGTATGATGGTCCGATATTTGGCACATTGGATTCCATTGTCACTGTTGAATTCGTTTGCTGTCCGACTGAATACAATCGGATTCTTCCATACGCTTCTTCCTTTTGAATGGACGAATTTGTTTGGAGAAGCGTATCAATTTGAGAAAGATACAGCGCTTTATCATTCGTCGGATGCATGATGTTTTCATCGATCATGATCCAGCGGATATCGTATTTTTTTACCAGCTGTGCAAATCGTTCAGCATTTTTTTCATAGATAGCTTGAGAAAATTCCCAATACACGTTTTCATTAAAATTACTCCATGGATCAAACGCTCGGTCAATAAGAGGCTGCCGTATACCAAACCACGTGAATCCTGATCCGATGACGCCCCATCGATACTGGGTCCAGCCCCAATACCACGGCATGGGAAGGACCAGAATACGTCCATCTGAAGGTTGTTTTTTGAAAAATGAAGACACCTGAAAATACTCTTGGGGTATATTTACACGAAGATTTTCATACAAAAAATTTCCCTGAAATGACGGAATAGTTGTTATCAAAAGCATGATCGTAGCAAGACAGATTGGTATGACAGACAGTATCTGTCGTTTTTTTATAATCCATGTAGTCAATTCTGACAACGCATAGGAAACAAGAATTGCAAAAGAGAATGCATACAGGAAAAAAAATTTCGTAAATACGAACCGGAAAATATCTGACACATAGGGGACATAGGTCCGTATCAGCCATGAAAACGAGGAGAAGATCGGTATATCATTTCCGATTGCCAAAAACGAAAAAAGAAATATGAGCGCATACGGTGCGACAGTCGTATCTCTTTTTTGGATAGCCAGAAAAAATCCAATGGCAGCAAGAGAAAAAAGAGATAAGAGGACCCCTTGTACAAGTGGAGCATCTATATGGTTTATCCACGGCTTCATTATATAATCATTGGTAAGTTTTTTATAATCGTAATAGATATATGTGAGGGCAAAACTTTTCATTTCTGCGGTATCTACAAATCCGCCAAATGCATGGTTTTTTTCAAAAATATCTTCTGTAGCTATCTGATTATTTTTTGAGCCGGTGATAATGGAAGAGCGTGCGATTGTGCTGTAGGTAAATGGAATTCCCCAGAATGCATTCATACAAAATGCTATTCCAACTACCAGGACAATGCGTTTCAGAGATGCTCCTTTTGACACTATCAATCCCCAGAGAAGGTACATACCGACAGCGAGTGCTGTTACGAGAAATACCGTCGGAACATGGGCTTGCGGAGTAGCCAATAGCATGACGAGGCCAAAGAGCATTGCGTCTCGTTTTTTTTCGTATGTAAGGAATTTGGAAAGCGTTAAAAATATCCATGGAAGAGAGGCAAACTGGATAAGAAACAACTCAAACGGGAGATAAAACATCTGTACCGTTGCAAAGCAATATTGGTAAAAAAGTGCGCTAAAAAGAGCGACTACGGGAACTATGTCATTCCGAGGCTTTTGCGAGGAATCCCGTTGGATATTGGATAGTAAGAAATACATTCCTATCCCGCCGATAAGATGCATTCCAAATACAAACACATAGCGTAACAGTTGCTGCGGTATGGCTAGAGATAGGATCCATAAGAGGAGGTAATGAATAAGATTCGCTGCATGTGACATGCCATCCTGATAGCCTAATCCCCGATATTCCTGCCAAGTTGCAAAGAGCGTTCGTTTGAGGTTTAATGCAAGGTCAAATTCCGGAAACATGTTATCCCAGCCGACCAGATATGTATGAGGCGTGAAATTGGCGCTAAAAAGTATCCCTTCAAAGAAGACGAGGAGGAATAGTGGCCAATAGAGCTGGATAAGTCGAATGATCTGTTTCATACATATGGTTAGCGTACCATACTGACTTGTTTTGTGTGCAATGTGTCTTTTAGCGATAGACGGGTGTGGATGAACTTTTTTTCAAGATTTTTTATAGCGCTTGGTATATCCCGTATGAACATATAAACAGGTACAATGATCCGTTCCGGCAATATTCCGATTATGAGCGACTGGATGACCATCAGGAAGATAGCCTGAAATGATATCCGGTAATTGAGATGTAAAACTGCATCAACTCTGATTTTTACGGAATTAATAAATTTTTCCTTAATATAGACAAGCGACGCATTGTTTCCATGGATGCGATAGGAGATTAGGCATTCAGGGAGATTAGCAAATGTTCCGACCTGCAGGAGTCTGAAAAAAGTATAGTAATCATCATTGACATCGTATCTCATTGCGTAAAGTTTCATCGGATTGGGGAGCATGGAACGCCGTATCATAACGGAAGGGTGAATTATCGGGTGGATTATTCCGTATGTTGTATAGATATCATTATGAGCGACAGGAACCGTTTTGATTCCGGTTTTTTCCCCTTTCGCATTAATGACTGTTGCCTGTGTTCCCAAAAGAAGAATCTCCTGATGGTCTTCCATATATCCCACTTGTTTTTCAATGCGTTTTGGATGAGAAATATCATCCGCATCCATACGGGCAATATACTTGCCTTTAGCAAACGTCAGTCCGAAGTTTGTTGCGCCGTTTCCTGCGGCGTTGGTTGTTTTTTCTGTTTGGACAGCAATGATTTTGTTCGGGTACTGTTTTTGGTAGGTTTTAATAATACCCCATGACCCGTCCGAACTCCCGTCATCCACAATAATAAATTCGATATTTTTGTATGTTTGTTTGAGTATGGACTCAACAGCAGGCACGAGAAACCTCCCGGCGTTATATACGGGCATGATGACCGACACGAGTGGAGCATTGTTTATTTTCATACACTCCTTTAAACTCCTTTAAATTCCTATAAACTCCTTTGTTTTCTTTTGTTTCATATTGTCTTTAAAGGCCTCGCCTTATGAAATTTTTATCAGGAACATCCTTTTGAGTTCTCTGAAAGGATGTTCCTGCAAAGAGTATTCCCGATTCTGTAAAAAATATCTGATTGTCTCAACTCAAAATCTCGCGTTTATCTCGTCTTCTTCATCTCGCGCTAATCTGTTTTGAATCAGGACAATCACATCACCAAGGTTCCTTTTTAGGGGAAAGTAACCTTACGGCTACTTTGGATGTTTAGATTGTCTTTTTGTCTGACGACTCGAGCGTTTGGCTCTGCGTTTAATTAACCCTCAACCTTCATACAAAGGATGCATGATCTAAAAGATCAGTGGCCCAGAGATGTGGGAAGGAGGCTTAAACGCGTTGCCTGACGCAAGAGTGGGATAATGAATCCCATCCGTCAGACTTTCGACCTTAGAGGTCGGGATTAGTCCAGCGAACGAATGTCATTTTGCATACGAGCCTTATCAGCACGCTTATTGATCCTTTCCAGATTGCTCCGGTGGACCAGCGTATTGCTGACAGGTGTCTTTGCGCGGTCTTAAAGACCGTTTTTTTGACATTGTCGCTAACCGTTTTTAGGCGGATCCCGACCTCTTGAGGTCAGTTGGGCGTCCATGGCTTAGGGCAGCTTCTCGAAAGAGAAACCGGTTGCCCAGGACTCGGCGCACTTTACGCCAATCCAGCTTTCGGCTGGGTTGGTGCCGAGGGTAGCAGAGATTTCAACCGACAAAAAATTCTGTCGATCAATAATCAGTAATCCCTGCTCCCATGGCTTAGCGCCATCGGTGTTCAGCCAAACCCGACACTCCGGTCCCGTAAAGCGGTAGTTTCCGGGTTGCAAAATCAATGCAACGTCATGGGCTTTCCGTTCGGGGCCGGTCGGGAGGCAAGGTTGCCACCACCAGCCTAGAGCTGGATGGTCTGGCGAACCGCCTTGCCGAGGATCGAAAACAACTGCGTATGGATCTTTATTTCCCTGGCGGAAATTAGACCAAAAGATCTGGCCATTCTCCGGGGGAGTTAGATTCGCACCACAGTTAACGACCCAAGGGCTGGGGATCGCGGTGAATGCGACGGTCGGCGGGACGGATGTCCACGTCGGTAGCGGGGTGTTGGTTGCAGATGCGACCGTGGGTGTCGCGGTTGGCGGAATGGGGGTCGTGGTTACCTCAATGATTTTGGTAACTTCTACGATCACCGTTTTTTCCACAACTTCGACTTTTGGAGTCGTAGTCGGGGTTTGCGTCGGGGTGGGGGTTTGAGTCCCACTCGGCGGCTGGGGTGGCGTGCCTGTGCAGGCAGCCAGAACCAGACTTACGAGTACGAGGACGTACATAATTTTCTTCATCGCTCCGCTCCTATTGCTTGAACCAGAAGGTTAGTCCGATCAAGATCGCGGTAATTACGATGCCTACGCAAAGTTGCCACGAAATTATCGGAATGACAAGAAATATGAAGCTGAGAACTGCAAGGATCAATGGTGCGACCCAGGCGTTCTTATTTTCGAACAGCTTCCCTCCTGCCCAATCGTCGGGCAAGGCTAACAATATAATCCAGGTCAAAGTCAACGTGACGATGACGTGGGCCACGCCAAACTGGTTAAACCAAATTATCCAGTTGACGAGAGTCTGATACCAAACATTTGGATCAAACATTTTTTCCTCCTTCAACTAATCTCCTTTAACGAATAAATTCGTCGGAGATCATCTATCTCGTACCCTTGCGGGTGGAGATAGGGAAATACCGTCTTTTTTATTAAGTAACCGATGAGGCTACTTCTATCTGGTGACGATAAACCAGTTATTTTTTTGGAAAACATCCACTATTTCGGATGAATCCATTCTGAAGAGAATTAATTCAAAAAATCGAAGCTAAATTACTCTATTTGACATGCACGTGCATGTGAATTTGAGTATTTTTCTCTTCACAATGGATCCATCCATAGGGATCGTTTGGAAATTCATTCATAGGAATTTCCAAATACGACCCTTTATGTCGCATCTTCATTGAGAATACAAATCAAATAATGAGTGAATGCGACCATCGTGATGTTTTTCCTTGGAGGGATAATGCACCCCACGCTGTTAACCGAAATCCCATTAAAACAATCTATTACATCCTTATAATCCTTGTCCGCCGAAGCTTTCTTCTCGCCTTACCTACTATTCGTAGCGTGGCTCGAAGGGCGCTTTAGGGCGGGACAAGTCTATGTAATCCATCTCGATCGGAATCGGGCTGGAAACATATCCTTGGTGATGTCTTTGTAAAAGAGCTAACTTTCCGGTCCGAAGAATTCTGCGCAATGCAGACCCTCAAACCTTCAAGCCCCAAATCCAATTTGTATTGGCTTCAGGAATATGAAGCGTTTTTCCGCCTCACCTTTCCAAAGTCAATTACTATATACACCTTGCAAGGTCGGACCTTGCAAGGGGATATCGAACTGTATCAATTTTTCGTTTGACAACCCATTTTTCACGATGTACAGTAGCGATATGGCAAAAGGTATACTCACAAAAATTGATATCGATTGGCTTATTGATTCCATGAAGGTTGTGTTTCCTACAAAAGAGGAAACAACGGTAAAATACGACAAGCTTATGGAAAAGCTAGACAAATTTGTCGGTGATATAAAAGACAAGCGCGAAGCGCAGGAACTTCATACAGGTGATCACCAACGTATTGATAAGCGCGTCACGCGTGTTGAATCACATCTCAACCTTCCACCATTCGCCGATTAAAATTTTCTTCTCAAAATCCTCGTGTGGACAACTGCCGGGAGGAAAAATGATTCCCTACAAACCCAGCGTTCCCTTTTTTCCCAACAATTATGTAAATGTGCGTTAGAAATCGTGAGTGATAATATATTCCTGTCCGAATAGTGATATTCAAATAGGTATATCTCACTTTAGATTTCCAAAACTCTCCGGTTCGAAAAATTTTGCGCATTGCAAAACCTTCAAACCTTCAAGCCCTAAATCCAATGTTTATTGGCTTTAGGAATATGGTACGCATGTATTTTGCGCCTTACATTTCCAAAGTCAATTACTATATACACCTTTCAAGGTGTCACCTTTAAAGGTACTATCGAACTATATCAATTCATCATTTTATTGTTCATCTCTTGACCATTTTTTTTTCACGCTGTATGGTATGAGTATGCTTACCAAGCGCGATATCGATTGGCTCAAAAGTGAACTTGTTCCTGCTCTTTCTGATCAGGTTAAAAAAGACCTATCAGAACGGCTTGACTGGATAGCGACGATGCTGGATAAACAGTCAGGAAATCTTCAATCGATTCAAACAGAAATTGCGCTTATCCGCGGATCGCTAGATCAAAAAGATCTAAATAAAGAGCAACTCATTAAGCGTGTTACGCGACTCGAAAAAAATTTGCATCTTCCACCGTTTGCAGATTAAACCGTTTCCTCTCTCTGTTTATTAAAGAGCAACCTTTCCAGCCCCAAAATTTTCCTTACCATGCTTAAGATTAAAGATCCTGAGTCTGCCGAAGGATTATTTCCAGGAAAGAAGGCGTTCTCAAGCCTGCCTCAAGAGAACACCCTCNNCAGGAGTGGAATGGCGTAAAGACACCATCCCATTTCCGACTTCAAATAGTGTTGAGTAAATGTGTTATACTTATTCCACATGCAGACAACACTTCTTCGCTATCACGTTATTATTCACAAGGAAGGCAATCAATATATTGCTGATGTTCCTACGCTGGGGATCTCCGATTATGGTCGGACAATTTCTCTTGCAAAAGAACATGTGAAGGGTGCGATTCTATGTCATATTGAAGGTCTTCAGGAAACCAAAACACCCATTCCTCCTCCTGACAAGGATGATGTTTATATTGGAAGTGCAGAAGTATCGTTTCCCGGTACTATTCGATTCGCTTATTAAATTGTATGCCTCGGCTTGTTCCAATGAGACCGCGCGATATTGAGCGGATTCTCCTTTCGCATGGATTTATTCTCAATGTTTCCAAAAGCAGTCACCGTCAATACTTTAATGCCAAAACTCAATCACACACCACTGTCTCATTTCATAGTAAAACTATTCCCGTTGGTACACTTCGCAGTATCATCCGGCAATCAAAACTCCCAGATGATGTATTTCGAAAATGACCTAAATTTGTCAAAGAGCCAGTTTCCGCCATAAAAAAAGGCAGGAACCTTGTCCTGCCGTTAATATTCTCTATCGTTCCGGCAGGAATGTCCTTTATCCCGCCTAAAGCGGGACTATTGAAAATTTTAAATTTTAAATTTCAAATTATTTTTTTATTCCCAAGCAAAAATATTCCTATACCCCCTAAAGACAGGAAGGGGATCATAGCAAACACCTCATTGACTCCGGCAACAGGCAAATTTCCCGGACCGGTGGCAAGACAAAGTTCGGCCGTATCTTCATCGCCATTGGGACGGGCAGGAGAAGTAACCTTGCTGTAATTTGACACACAGAAAAGAGACCGATCAGCAGGGAATGAGGAGCGCGGAGCGACTTTTACCACAAGTTCAATCGTCCGTGATTCTCCGGCAATCATGTTCTCCAGTGTAAAGATTACCTTATTGAGTCCTTTATCGTATGAGCTTGCAACATTTGCTGAAATGAATGTGAGGTATGAAGGAAGATTATCAACAACCGTAACCGGATCCATGGTTTCACCTGATCCGTTTTTGATAACAAGCCGGAATGAGACGGTTGCGCCCGGAGAAAATGTGGGATCCATACTTCCAAGATTTTCTACATAGACATTAGAAATAGGATTTTTTACTTCTTTGTTGATAACAAGATCTGATGGTGTACCGCCCCCGCCGTACGAGCCGTAGGAATCGGCACGCGCAATTGGCGCGGAAATGGAAAATGGAAAATAGAAAATTGATAAAAGAGTAAGAAAAGAAAAAAGTTTTTTCATACAATTATTTTTCTGTCATCGCGAGCCCTGAAAGGGCGTGGCGATCTCTATAATAAAGATTGCTTCGCCATATGAATGTCTCGCAATGACAATGTATTGATGAACAAAAAAACGCTAGAATTTCTCTCTAGCGTTACCATGTTTTGGGAGTATAGCCTATAACAACTAGTCTGTCAAGGGGAGAGGTTGGTGATTGGGGATAAATTGAGTACAAAACGTGTCCTATAACAGGATTAGCACAAGATGAAAAACATGATGAGCACAAGATTTTAGCTTCACAAGGACAGGCCTTGTGAAGCTGGTTTTCTCCCTCTCCGTACTCCTTGGCGGCCAGCCACGGTATAACACTTACTTCCTCGCGAGGTCTACGTCCTCGCCCCCGCCTTGCCGGCGAGGCAGGTCGGAAGAGCGTGTATACGTGGCTTGACTTATCTCGATTGTCTATCAATTAAATCAGCTATGATCAGTAGCCGTTCCGTTGTCTGTCCAGG
>DPYI01000070.1 GCA_003545435.1 Patescibacteria group bacterium
ATATCAGGATGGTGATTGTCTACATACACTATAAAATCCGCAGCTTCATGAGGAGTACTTAGTAAATGATATCCATTTATGTTTAGAAAACTTTTTGTAACGCCCCATGCTGTTCGTTTGTTGCCGTCAGAAAATGCATGGTTCAGGCAAAGCGACTGGAGAAGTGCTGCGGCTTTTGCAAATAGTGTTGGATAGAGAAATTTTTCACCGTACGTTGCTTTCGGCCGTTCTACTGCAGAGTGAAGAAGTGCGAAATCCCGAACGTCTGCCTTTGTTTTTGCCCGGGCAATAATTGCGTGGTGGATTTTATATGCAACTCCGATATCAATAAACCTGGTCATAGTTAGCGATCAGCTAATTCATCGAGAAGTTGACCGTCTTCTTTAAGAAATGAATCAAGCCATTGCTGGAATTCTTTTGTTTCACTCAGAGCAATAGTCTGTTTTTTGGTCACAGGACGAACAATGATTGCATCCGTATCAGGAATTCTGTCAACCGTTACTTTTTGCCCTTTTTTCATCCCTATTTCCTGCAATAGCCGTGATGGAATAGAAACAACGTTGCTGTTACCGACTTGAAAAATTGACTGTATCATAGATTTCCTCCGTATATACAATGTTATAACGTGATAGCGGGACTTGTCAAGAATTGATTTGTATGATACAGTACGTTGTACAATTTGTAGAAAGCGATGTCCGGAGGGATGGAACCGGATCCCCCGACGTAACGTCGGGGCGCTGACCCTAATCAGGTACGGAGGCAAAACCGTAGAAAGAGACGCAACGAATGTCGTAAAAAAGATGAGCGCGAGATTTATGAAAACGTGATGAGCGCAAGATCTTAAAAACGGAGTTCGTCACGAATAAGGTTTCCTTATCTGACGTTCCGCTTCGGCGGAACTTTTAGTATAAGGTTACAGCGTACGGTGGCACAGCCACATCCGCCAGCCGGCGGAAGGCCCGTACATATTCTTAAAGGGTAAACCCTTGGGATGTGTACGGGCTTTTTTGATGCGTTGGTTAATGAGCAAATTCTGATTCGTGAATTTACCAACCATCAATCCCGCAACCTGCGCCCTTCCGACGCAAGGACGTAGACCTTGGGAGGAAGTAAGCAAGGTGCTGGGATTATATCCGAAGAAAGGAGGTGATTGTGTATGAAAAATGAAAATTTTTTAGGAATGTTACATTTTCCGGGAGAATTATTTTTTTTTCTCAAAACCAGTGAAGAATTACGCGATAATTTTCCTCATTTAGAAACGTGTAGCAGACAAAGTCCATTATCGATGGAATCTGAAAAAATGTATGTTTCAAGCAGACATCCGTTCGTGGGCGGAATTACGGGAAATAAACAATTTATTACATGCCATGAGTTCGGAGTGAGGAGACAGTGTAGACAGTGAGTGAGTCGCGCGCGCTTTCTTTCTAGAGGAGAAGGGATAGCATGAGATAACTATTTATAATATATATTTGGTACAATGAAAGGAATCTATATGAAACGAATCGTGTCAGGAATCAATCCAAGCGGAAATGCGAGTNNTGCTTTCTTTTCGTGGCGGATTTGCACGCACTCACCACTGTCCAGGATAAAGACCAGCTTGAGAAGAATGTTGAAACATTGATTCTCAATGAATTGGCACTTCTTGGAGATTTAAAAAATATTACCTTTTTTCGCCAGTCGGATGTACCGGAACATACGGAATTATCGGTAATTTTGAGTAATTACACGCCTTTAGGTCTTATTAAACGCGCGCATGCATACAAAGATAAACTGCAGAAAGAAACTCCGGAAGATGAGATCAATATGGGGCTTTTTTGCTATCCAATTCTCATGGCAGCGGACATTCTCCTTTACAAGCCCGATTTAGTGCCGGTCGGGAAAGATCAGAAACAGCATGTGGAGATTACAAGGGATATTGCAGGTCGTTTTAATAAGACGTATAGGACTAATACATTCAAGCTACCGGAAGCCTTTATTCCGGAAAATGTGGCAACCATTCTCGGTACTGACGGCAAGCGGAAAATGAGCAAGTCACTGGGTAATATTATCAGTATTTTTGAGGACGAGGATGTCATCAGAAAACAGGTTATGGGGTGTTATACAGATCCGACACGCGCTCACGCCAATGATCCGGGGCACATTGAGGGCAATATGGTGTTTACATACCTTGATTTCTTTCCCACTTCGCCCTCCGGGCTTCGTGGGACGAGCGGGGTTGATACGTTAAAAGAGCTCTATCGACAGGGGAAGATTTCGGACGTGGAAGTGAAAACGTATTTATTTGAATCTTTGATGAGCTATTTTGCCGACGCGAGAAAGCGATATCAGGAGCTCAAGTCCAACCCAAAATTGGTTAAGGAGATTTTAGAAAAAGGAACAAAGCGGGCTCGTTCTGTTGCTTCGGAAACAATAAAAGAAGTGCGGGAAACAATCGGATTACCACCTAAGTATTCTTAAAAAGGAATATCAGCTTCTTTTTTTATCGCCGTATAACGAATGTCACCTTCCACCGTGAATTCCATTCCGTCAGTACATTCCAGTTCTGGACAGGCTTTATCAAGATGAGTGACCAAAAAACCTGTTTCTGTATCTGTTATTTGAACGCGTTTGCCATCGGGAGTACGAAAAAAAGCGAAACCACCTACTAAACGAAGCCCCCATGGATTAACTGCCGGCATAGTACTGTGTAAGATACTCCTTTTCCGTATATGGATCAACTATATGTATAAAAACAAAAAGACCAATAAATAGGTCTTGACAGAAGATCTATAAAAAGATATGCTCCTTATATGACTACGATATCCATTTCTCAATTAAAAATGAATCCTTCTCCGATTATTGCTCTTGCATCGGATTATCCCATAGCGGTGGAAAATCGAAATAAAGTGAAGGCATACATTGTTGGGAAACAATTATTTGAAAAGATTATTTCACTTCTTGAGGATTCTTTAGATACCAAAGAGGTTAAAAAAGCAGATTTTGCCAAAGGCAAGAACTTCGAAACCGTAGCGAGAGATTTGGGAATATGAAGATTATCCTCTTACCTCGGGCAGAAAAGGAGCTCCGGAAACTTACGAAGCTTGATCAAATTGCTGTTGCTCAGAAGATTCGTACACTCCCACAATCACTATCGGGAGAAGAAAAATTATCCGGATTTTCCAATATATTTCGGGTCCGGGTAGGAAATTACCGTATTGTGTACAGAAAAGCATACAAAACACGGTGGATTGTTCTTATTGGTCACAGGCGCGATATTTACCGGATGGTGAAGGATCTGTTTTAGCGGATCACGAGTTCTTCCTTTTTATATATTTTCATTATTTCTCTCACTGATGGAATCCGGGGGACAATGGAGAGCTGTTTGAGCTGTTCTTTATAGAGTTTGAGAGCAAGCGGGGGACAGTAGTAGTCATTGCCGAAATCTCCCCCAACGCAGAGATCGGATCCGTACATGTCTATAAACGTTTGCTGATCCCGGACATCGATCGGTTCACAGTCAGGAAGCCCCCACGGTTCGTCATACTTATTTTCAGGATTCAGGCCAAAAAGAGCACCCCAGACGATAAACGTGGTTTTTTTAATTTTTTTCTTTTTAACCAACGCGCTCAGCCGGTTGATTCCCCACCGGTTACCAATGGGAACAAGAAAAAGAAGCTCTTCGGGGCGAAATTTCGTAAGGAGTGAGCCCAGGGTAGACAAAAGATTTCTCCCTGCTGCCACACTGTCTGCAATAATCCAAAGTCCATGAGGATTGAGCCCTTCGATATTTTCATACGCGTAGGATGTCGTGATGGAATGGGCTTTTTTAATGTGATTGGCTCCGATGAAACAGTCCCCGTGGTGTCTGGCAATACCTGCTTTAAAAAGAGCAAGCGGGAGTTGGCAGGCGATAGTTTCCCGAAGTAGGGTGACGGTAGAAATGTCATCCGGATCATAGGAAGAAAGTATTTTTTTCACCTGCGGAAGACGGAGTGATTGAACGGTCGCTTCCGCCGTATCTTCTTCCCGCGTTTGTCCTAAGTTGAGCCTCCCGGGGATAAATTTAATGGTTTTTCCTTTTTTTTCGATATACCCCACATTGATCGCGCGTGTTTCTTTGGATTGCATGCCGATGATGGGGTTGCCGGAGGAAGTTTCTTTAAAAATTTTGATGGAAAAAAGAGGGGGCATCTAAAAAATAAACTATAAAGACACCCACTGACCCTGTCAAGAGAGCAAATGCTGTGATATACTACGAGGCTATAATACGAATTGATCAATATGTCAGATAAACAAGTGAAATCAGGAAAAAAGAACGGGGCGGGGAAAAAGAAGATGCGGATTTTTGAGATGAAGTTGAATCTGAATCTCAAAAATATCGTGTTGGGCGTCCTCATCCTCTTCCTTGTACTTTCGGCGCTTGGAAGTCTAAGTGGAGGCAATGGTACGCTACAGGAAAAGCCTCTCACGACCGTCATTACCGATATAAAGGAACAGAAAGTGGAAAAAATTGAGGTTGAGGAAGGGAAGCTGACCGTTTCTTATAAAGACGGCACTAAATTTATTTCCCGGAAAGAACCCCAGGAGTCGCTGTTTAAAATGCTGGAATCCTCAGGCGTTGATCCCAAATCCGTAGAAATTAAAGTGAATAATTTTAATGCTGGAGCTGTATTTGTGAATATTCTGGCCAATGTTCTGCCTCTTATTCTTACCGTTGTTTTTTTCCTTTTCCTTTTCCGGCAAGCCNNGGAGTGGATGATGCCAAAAAAGAACTGGAAGAGGTTGTGGACTTTTTGAAAAACCCGAGCAAATACAAGGCGCTTGGCGCCCGGACCCCCAAAGGGGTCATCCTGGTCGGGCCGTCAGGAACGGGAAAAACCCTCCTTGCCAAAGCCATGGCAGGAGAAGCACGTACCGTATTTTACAGTATTGCAGGAAGCGAGTTTATGGAAATGCTGGTGGGAGTAGGCGCAGCGCGGGTCCGGGACCTATTCTCACAGGCTAAGAAAAACGCTCCGGCAATTATTTTTATCGATGAAATTGATGCAATCGGGAGGATGCGGTCAGTCGGCATCATGGGAGGGCATGATGAGCGGGAACAGACGCTCAATCAAATCCTCGTTGAAATGGACGGATTTGAACCCAATACCGCCGTTCTTGTGGTTGCTGCTACCAACCGCGGAGATCTCCTCGATCCTGCCCTTACCAGACCCGGAAGATTTGACCGCCGGATCACTCTGGACCTTCCTGACATGGAGGGTCGGAAAGCAATTCTTGCCATACATGCCAAGGGCAAGCCGTTTGTCAAAGATCTGGATTGGGATAAAGCAGCCAAGCGGACCGTCGGATTTAGCGGTGCGGATCTGGAAAATATGCTCAATGAGGCGGCCATTCTGGCAGCAAGGGACAATAAAAAGGAAATAGATTTTACGGATTTTGAAGAAGCTGCTACTAAAGTGAAACTCGGTCCTGAAAAGAAACGCCTGCAATCAGACGCGGACCGGAAAATGACTGCATATCATGAAGCAGGACACGCGGTCGTCACGTATCATATGCCCGGAATGGATAAAGTACACAGAATTTCCATCGTATCCCGCGGTATGGCCCTGGGGTATACACTCACTCCTCCTGAAAAAGACCGGCTCCACGAAACAAAATCGCATTTGATAAACCAAATTGCCAGCATGATGGGAGGGAGAGCCGCGGAAGAGCTGATTTTTAAAGATATTACCAGCGGGGCTGCCAATGACATTGATCAGGCAACGCGAATTGCCCGGTATATGGTCATGGAATTCGGAATGAGCGACCTGGGGCCTATCAACTTCGGTCCGGAAATGGACGTGACCGAATGGGGGAAGTCACTCGTGGAGCAGCAGCAGATCTCTCCGGATATGCTTTCGGCAATTGATAAAGAAATAAAAAAGTTTATTGATGCCGGATATAAAACCGCAATAACACAGGTGAAAAAACATAAAAAACAAATGGACCGGATTGTTGAGGTATTACTGAAAAAAGAAACGATTGAGGGGGAAGAATTTGATCAATTGATGAGCACATGATTAAAACAACATGATGAGCACGTGAGAAGATATGAGCACATGAAAGAAGAACGTGATTAGCACATGATAAGATAGGTACATGAAGCCAATAAAAAAACCTGCCGTATTTGAAGATCTTACATATAAAATAATTGGAATAGCCTATACGATTCATAAAGAATTAGGTCCAATCCACAAAGAACAAGTGTATCAAAAAGCATTAGTAAATGAATTTCAGGAAAACCATATCCCTTTTAAAAAAGAAATTCGATTTCCGGTTATATTTAAAGGGAAAAATGTCGGTGTATATATCCCTGATTTTATTATTGATGATAAAGTAATTATTGAGATTAAGGCTATGAATTTTCTTCCGTTAAATACTACAACTCAGTTAACTTATTATTTAAAATCAACCGGATATAAAGTTGGATTACTCCTAAATTTTGGATCGCCAAAATTACAAGTTCGGCGGAGAATATATGGATAAATCACGTGCTAATCAAGTTCAGCAATCATGTGCTCATCAGGAATCATCATCTCGTGTTCATCTCGTACCTCAATCTAGCGCTCATCAAGCACCAACCCGGTTGGTGTTAATAGATGGTAATGCAATTTTACATCGCGCCTTTCATGCGTTGCCGCCTCTGACTGCGCCTGACGGACGGGTAGTGAATGCCGTCTATGGATTCACAACCATGCTTCTCAGGCTTATCCGTGATTTACAGCCAACACACCTGGCTGTCGCGTTTGATCGGCCCGCTCCGACATTCCGAAAAGAACTCTATAAGGAATATCAGGCAAAACGGCCGAAAATGGATGAGGCGCTTATCCCGCAGGTAGACAAGATTCACGATCTCCTGACCGCATTCAGTATTCCAATTTTTGAAAAAGACGGATTTGAAGCGGATGACATCATGGGTACGATCGTGCATGATATCATCGATGAGCACAAGATTAAAACGCAGGATGAGCGCAAGAAATCTCGTGCTAATCTCGCGCCTTCGTCTAGCGCTCATCAAGTTAATCAAATAATTATCGTGACGGGCGACAGGGATCTTCTTCAACTTGTAGAAGACGACAAGATTCTGGTCTATATGCCTACTAAAGGGTTATCTGAAGGGAAATTATACGGAGAAAAGGAGACGGAAGAGCGGTTAGGCGTGAAACCTTCGCTTGTTCCTGATTATAAAGCATTGGCAGGAGACGCGTCGGACAATTATCCGGGTATTCCCGGCATTGGCCCCAAAACCGCTGTTGAGATCCTAAAGAAAGCCGGATCTATAGATTCGTTATATGCTTCTATCGGAAAGAAATCATTTGGGCTCTCGGATGCGTTAGTACAGAAAATTAGGGAAGGAAAAGAAAGCGCATTATTATCACATCAATTAGCTACCATTAATCGCGAGGTGCCGATTAATATTGATATACCAACATTTTCTGAAAATCAGATGACAAAGAAACAGGCAATTGAGATGCTCCAAACATTTGGCTTCCGGTCGTTGATTAAACGGTTGGAAAAAAGAGAAGACGGAAAAAGAGATAATGAGATAAAGAAGAAAAGAAATATAAAAAAAGAAGATGCTCAGATAGGATTGTTTTAATATAATTCCAAAATTATTATGAATAATGCAAGAGAAGATATAGGAGTTTTTGATCCGGCTAAGGTGATGCAAACACAATTTGGTATCGCAGTGGATATGGCTACACTTAAAAGCTATCAAGCAGAAGATCTTCCCATACCTGATGAGATAAAAACCAGACTAGCAAAACATGTTGACTATGTTGAAGAACAAATAAGAAGATGGGGCACACCTGCAATAGATGAAGGGTTGGATACTATTGTATTAGGTAAGCCATCATGGGATCACGCACAGAAATTGATCGATTCTTATCATGCTCTCTTTGATAATCCCGTATGAATATAGCTCTCGTTCATGACTATTTAGCAGAATATGGAGGAGCGGAACGGGTCGTGGAAGCTCTTCCCCAGTATAACGCTTACTTCCTCCCGAGGTTTACATCCTCGCGTCGGAAGGGCGCGTATACGGGGCTGCGGCCTCCTTTGTTCATATGAAACTGGCGTTGGTTCACGATTATCTCTCTGAATACGGAGGTGCTGAGAGAGTTGTTGAGGCCTTGCCCCGAAATAACGCTTCCTTGCTCGCATGGTCTACGTCCATGCCTCGCAAGAGCGCGTATTTGGGACTGCGGTTTCATATTATTTTATGAAAGTTGCATTAGTACACGATTATATAAGTGAATACGGCGGTGCCGAGAGAGTGGTAGAAACCTTGCATGAAATATGGCCGGATGCGCCTCTTTACACTGCGTTTGTGGACTGGAAGCGGTTGGGGACTCACGCGGATCGGTTTAGAAACTGGAACATCAAAACAAGTTGGGTTCAGCATTTCTGGATTATCAAGAAATTCATTTCACCTTTGCGGTTTCTGGTGCCGCTAATTTGGCAGAGTTTTGATCTTTCCGGATATGACGTTGTCCTTACATCGAGTGGATGGTTTATCCCCCGAGGAGTAAAGGCTGGAACACGACCCTTTAAAGGTGTCACCTTTAAAGGGTATCCGATGCAAATATGCTACATCCATCATCCCCCGCGCAATCTCTATGGATATGCAACAGGAAGCAATCTGCAAAAATATTGGCCGGTACGGTTATATTCGATATTCGTCAATTTCTTTTTGAGAAATTATGATTTTAAGACAGCACAGAAAGTAGATTATTTCATAGCAAACTCGAAAGAGACGGCTCGGAGAGTGGAGAAATTTTATAGAAGGGAATCCACAGTTATCTATCCTCCCATTTCTCAAAATCCGAAATCCGAAATCCGAAATCCGAAACAAATTCAAAATTCAAAAATAAAAAAAAGTAAAACCTATTACTTGTCGGTTGGCCGATTGAGTTGGGCGAAGAGAGTGGATCTTATTATCCAAGCATGCAATGAGCTTAAACTACCTTTAAAAATCGTTGGAGTTGGGAAAGAGGAAGAAGCGCTCAAAAAAATTGCCAGCCCGACAGTTGAATTTCTAGGAAGCGTTTCTGATGCTGAGCTTGCGGAACTTTATGCAAACGCGAAAGCACTGATATTTTGTGCTCTGGACGAAGATTTCGGCATGGTGCCGCCTGAAGCTATGGTATATGGAACTCCTGTCATTGGTTTGTCGCAGGGAGGAGTGAAGGAAACGGTGATTGATCAAAAAACAGGAGTGTTGTTCCATGAACCGACAGTTGATGCATTGACTAAAGCGATACTCACATTTGAACACATATCAAAAGGAAAAGATTGGACAACGGAATGCATGAAACAGGCCGAGAAATTCAGTAAAGGCACTTTTAAGAAAAAAATAAAAGCCTTCGTTGAGGAAAAAACGATCAAAGTTTAGTTTTGGTTTATTTTGGTTTTATACCATATCCTTTGCACCATTTGTCTTGAATATTAACCTGACCTTCAAATATTGTATTAGCTCCAAGGGCTTGAGAAATAGCTGCCATTCGTAAAGGGAGTTGATACAATTCCCACCAATTACGAAAAATAGTGTCTCTTGCACTAGTTGCCAATTCGTAAGCAAGCGAATCACCCTGGAGATGTGAACCAACATGTTCATGGATTTCAGAAAGTTCATCCGGTGTTGTCGGATCATAATGAGTTGTAAATGTTATCAGATCATCACCGGACGTTTGTTTACCGTTTTTCCATTTCGGTTCATGTGTTCGCAAATGAGCATTGTGCGGAAAAACCTGAAAAACAACCAGACCGCTGTTGCCCAAACAGGAGAGCGTCCATGCGGCGTATTGATTTTGAATCTCTTGATTGTCATCATCCATTTTTCCCGGCGGAATTTCTCCTACGAGTAATTCTGTTAAGTCAGGATTAAGAAGTTCCTGGAGACCTCCATATTTTGAAAAGTGTGGATCAACAAGAAATTGCTGAAAATCTTCAAAGCTTCGGATTAAAACCCATGGTCCGCCGGCAGGACGTGCAGGTGTGTGACAGGTGCGGATGGTCGCGTGATTTCCATGTTTAAATATTTGAGAAAGCCTAGATTCTATTGTGTATGCCATCGAGTCCGGTGTATCGCGTCTATAAACATCATATTGCTGCCGAATTTCAGGTGGAGTTACGTTGTTATACACGATATATTCCCATGCTTTCTGCGACTGGAAGCCTCCTTCTTTTATTTGTTCAAGAGCCCGGGCGGCAGCCCGTTTGTATTCCTCGATTCCTTTTAAAGAGCTTAGGAAACGCCATGGATTTGTTTCTTTTTGAGTCAACCATTCTTCCGCAGTTTGACGCTCATCAGAATGAAGGGTTGGCAATTGAGTTTTTTGTGCGTAAGGAATGTCTCCAAGATATACCCTTGCTCTATTGCCATCGCCTGAGTTTGCGTCTACTGTTACTTGTTGTCCGGAATAATTCCGGTCAACTGTTGCACTGAATACAATTGGTATTGGTCTTTCTTGTGTTAACAGCATTCCTTCTTTTGCAAAGTGTGATCCTATTCCTCCCGTATCCTGTAAAACAGCGGCAACGGGTGGAGGCAAATTCGAAAAACTCACCAATTCTGGATCAGACAGAACCACATTCTCTGGTTCTTGTTCAGCTTCATCGAGTGAAAAGAGTAATTTGCCTTTTGCACATCCCCCTGATATTGGAATTCCTTGTGCAATAAGCATTCCTCTTTGTTCAGCTTCTTTTACTGCTTTCGGGTCCAAGGTCGGCTGACTAAGGGCTTTGAGATGAGCAGATGGAATAGCGCATATTGCTTGATGTTCTGTCAGATCACCTGTTTCTATTTGATGACGACGATATCGAAAATCTACCACCGGTACAAGCGGGAGCGGGCGTTTTTGGAGAAACCACAAATGAGCGCCATCATCTGTTATTTCAGCTTCGTAAGGCGTATCTCCATGAAAACGATTTAACTCATGCGCATAATCCCTTAGTTGTTGTTTGTGGTGCTCTGGTATCGGGAGTTCAGAGATTGGTATCAGGGGGAAACTGGAATCTCTCCCGACGACAGAGGGACCTTGTGCATGCGGACAAAAGTTAGCAGCAGGTTCGTCGTCATATGTTTGCGGATGTCTTGGAAAAAACACCCCTGACCCTGCACCCTCTTTTTTACTATTCCCCCAAGCCATTTGCTGGATGATAGCTGCGGGTCCGGATTGCTTGGGGATACCATGATCTTGTCGGTAACGTATCGCTCTAGAACTATCCCATGAGTTAAAGACTTCAGTAAGCGCCCACCTAATTTGTTCTTGGGGATCATTGGGATAATCCTGCGGCTGGGATGCAAGCAGTCTTTCCGCTTCTTCTTCGCCGACAATTTCTCCAAGAGCTCCTACAGTGGTTGTATTTAGTCCAAGATTGAGATGTGTTATCAATTGGCCTGGCATTGATTGGCGGGGAGAGGATCTTGCCGAAACAAAGAGAGGGCGTTCCTGATCACCCAAACAGGTTTTAGTTTTTTGTTCAAGTTGCAGTAAACTTTGTTGGATGACCGTCCAATCATCCGGACGTAATACCTTGCCATTTTCCCTAAATCTTTCCCACGCAGGAGTTGGGATAACAAAAAACTGCGGTACAGGGAATTCCAGACGAGTCATCTCTATAGCTTCTGCACCTTTCCCTCCAAGTATGTGTCTTGCTTGTCTGTCTATCAGATCTACCCATGTATCAGGGGAGACACAGAATGGTGTGTTTTCTATGCTGACTTTATCTCCTTGAGGAGGAACATTTTCTAGAAGAGAAGGTTCAAATTCAGCACGCTTTTGCATGGTATATATCAGGAGGCAGGTTGGTGAAGAATTATAGCATGATATAGGCTATTTTGATATCTTGACGCTTTATCTGTTTATCGATACACTTTGTTCCCAGGGGATTAAAAGATGCAACCTGGGATTTTTTTATTTATTGATAATCAAAAACGTATTTCTGCCTACCGTATTAACCATTGAGAGCCTTCACCGGCTCTCTTTTTTAGAGGATAAAGGAGGGGAATTATGGCATTACCAGATTTAAGTGAGCTTGACAGAGAACCTGTTACGGATACGGAATTGCGGAGAATAGATCCGGCAGATCTCTATCAATTTCTCACGGATAATTGGGGACAAATTCACGTTGAAGCTGCTCCTTCGGGTCAAAAGATACAAAGAGAAGTTCATGATGAGTTAAAGACAGGAGATTATGAGGTTTCCGTCGGGAAGCTTCTCATAGAGAATCATGCGGGAACAGAATTACCTGCAGGGGATTTTGTCCGTTGGATGGTCGAAGATGAAGGCTTTACTCTAAGCGACACGAAACAAGAGTTACCAACGAGAGATGCAATAGACCTTCTTGAATCTTCGGAAATTGCAGAAGAAGAAACTCGAACTCCAGTCTTTCGATTATTACGGCCTCTGGGAGTTGGGGAGGGTCCTGCAATGTGTTTTGAGTTTTTTGGCGGTTCACAATCAGAACCTATGAGAATAATTTCAAGAATCGGGAATAAGCTCAACGTAACACCAGAGGATAAGGAACTCTATCGTGAACAAGTATTCAGATTGACCAGTGGATTTGGCGCAAAAGGAACAACAAAAGCAAAAGAGTTAATGGGAGTGCCGCCTAGTTTGGCAAAAGAAAAATTATTAGATGATTGCTTTGCAAGTTTAATGACAAGTATAGGGTGGGAAAAGGTAGTGAATCATCTTGGAATCGTTCAATCAGGAGCGCTATTGGAAATGGGGGCTGCAGTGGGAACAATGCAAGCATTGGTAACAGCGATGGTTCTTGCGGAACAAGAACATAGACCTCTGGTTGTCCGTGTGGGTGCGCCTGCGTTTGGGTTGGGGAATGAAAAAACAGGGCTCAATTACATCATGAATACCCAACCTGATATGGTAAAAACACATGGGCTGTTTGCATGCGCGGATTTCGGGGCTATTATGAGTGAAGGCGGAGAAAAGGATATTCAACCACATGTAACATTATATGGAAAAGGAAACCCACACTATCATACTGTTTTTTTCTTGAATGGCGGTGGGCCTTTGCTCAAAATGCTCCGTCAGCATTATGTTGATCGAGACAAACCGATTAACGGTATGTTTTCAGTTGTTCGGGCGTCACGGGTGGGAGGAACAAACGATTGGGGAGCACTTTTTACACTTCCTGAATCATTACCTCGAATAATGAATTTGAATGATATCGGAAGTGACGCATTGTTTAGTTGACGGTTCATGGTTTTTCATTGCTGTTTCATGGACCCCATGCTACCGTGAAAGCGAAACAGATATATTGTGGTTAGGATTTGAATAATTTACACTTTTTGTACTATGTATACAAAAAATATAACAATAGTCAAACATCCGCTTATTGACCATTCACTGACGATTCTACGGGACAAAAAAACAAAAACGGAAGAGTTCAGAAGGCATGCAAATATTGTTTCAAAAATTCTTCTTGTTGAGGCGGCAAAGCATTTACCGTTGAAGAATAAAAAAATCGAAACACCGCTTGCTTCCATGACCGGTAGGATATTAACTGATGAAATCGTTGTTGTTCCGGTTCTTCGGGCAGGTCTTGCGATGCTGTTTAGCCTGCAGGATTTTTTACCCTCGGTATCTGTCGGCTTTATCGGACTTGAGAGAGATGAAAAGACTGCAGTTGCCCGGGAATATTACCAGAAACTTCCGGACATTTTTGCCACGCACCACGTGTTTGTTTTGGATCCGATGCTTGCAACAGGCGGATCATTTGATGACACCATAACAGCATTAAGGGCAAAAGGAGGGAAACGGATATCCATTGTTTGTATCGTGTCGGCTCCGGCTGGGATTGAGCGGATTCAGAAGAATCATCCTGATGTTGAGATTTTTACTGCAGCAGTTGATACGTCATTAAACAGTAAGAAATATATCGTCCCCGGATTAGGAGATTTCGGCGACCGGTACTTCGGGACACAATAATATTATGAAACTACGGTTAATCTTCCGGTTGGCCCGGCTTATCAAGTGACGATGCGATTAACTCCTGCATTTTAAATAATCCAGTAGTATTTGGGGCTTCACTCCCTTGATGAACTTTCGGGAAAACACCCTGAGACGGTAATTCTTCCGGATTAGTTTGCAATTTTTGTAAATACTCTTCAACTCGATTTTGATTTGTAGGCATATATTTTTTAATATGTAATGAACGGGCGCGTACTATACGAATATACTACCACTTTTTCCATCCTTTGACAACAGCAGAAATCATGGTAAGATACATGGGTACGCCGAGGGCGTACTTTTCGTGATACGATTTGACGATTCACTGTATGAGCATTGGTTCTGACGCATACATTCTCTCTTTGGGCGGATCGCTGGTGGTCCCCAACGGCGGTATTGATACCCAATTCCTCAAAGAGTTCAATGAGTTTATACGACACCAAGTCTCCGCAAAAAAGCGGAGATTTTTTATAACGGTCGGAGGCGGGACAATCATGCGTAAATACCGGGATGCGGCAACGGAAGTGCACGGGACAATATCCAATGCGGATCTTGATTGGCTCGGCATCCATGCGACGCGACTTAACGCCCAGCTTGTGCGCACTATTTTTATCGATATTGCGGATCCCAGGATCATTAAACACTATGAAATAATATTAAAAATTGATAAACCCGTGGCTATAGCTGCAGGCTGGAAGCCCGGATGGAGCACGGACTACTGCGCGGTTACCCTATGTCAGGATTACGGCGTGCGGGATATGGTTAACATGAGTAATGTTGATAAAGTATATGACAAGGATCCGAATAAATTTCCTGACGCAAAACCAATAGACATTATTAGTTGGAAAGAGTACCGGAAAATAGCAGGAGACACATGGACTCCGGGATTAAATCTTCCCTTTGATCCGATTGCCTCAAAACTTGCCCAGGAATTAGGGGTAACAGTAAAAATCCTCAATGGGAAAAACCTTAAAAATCTGGAGACAGCGCTTGACGGGAAGCCTTTTGTCGGCTCCACGATTTCCCCGTAAACGGGAATCCTCCTTGTAAAGAAGCGGGAAATACAGTACAATACAATCCTGATTGAATTATTTTAGCTATGGCAAAAACAACAAAACAACCCGTAAAAAAGGAGAAAAAATCGGTTAAACAGAGTAAACCCGTTGAAAAGAAAACGGTTAAATCTCCAAAGAAAACTCCAGTAAAGAAAACAACGGTTCCTACGGTTCCGGCTCCAAGCGAAGAGAAAATGCAGGTCATAGAGGAATATCAGGTGAAACCCGGAGATACGGGCAGTCCGGAGGTGCAGGTGGCGCTCCTTACCAAACGCATTGACAAGCTCATCGGGCACCTGAAAGGGAATCCCTCAGATAATCATTCCCGGCGGGGACTTTTGGGGATAGTGAGCAAGAGGCGAAGACTCCTCAATTACCTCGAGAAAAAGGACAAAAAACGATACAGTGAGATAGTAAAAAAAGTAGGATTGTCAAAGTAAGAAAATTGACCCGTATAGCATGTCATTGCGAGTCCCGATTACATCGGGGCGAAGCAATCTTTATTATAGAGATTGCCGCGTCGCTTCGNNGTTCGAAGATTTGAGTTATCCCACTTCTTTCCTCTCCATTTAGCCGAAGGCGAGCCGCATATATGTGTATGAAAATCATCAAAAAAACCGTTGACGTAGCAGGCAGGACATTATCATTGGAAGTCGGCCGGTTTGCCCAGCAGGCAAGCGCTGCGGTGGTTGCCCAGTATGGGGAAACAATAGTACTGGCTACGGTAACTGCATCAAGCAGGGAAACAACCCTGGATTATTTTCCGTTAAGCGTTGAATATATTGAACGGCTATACGCCGGAGGCAGAATTAAAGGATCCCGCTGGGTGAAACGCGAGGGGAGACCCTCTGATGATGCAGTTCTTTCCGGCCGTCTTATAGACCGGTCAATAAGGCCGTTATTCCCAAAAAACTATAAGCATGATGTACAGGTGATTATCACAACTCTTTCCGTAGACGGGGAAAATGATCCGGATGTACTGAGTCTCGTTGCCACGTCTGCGGCTATTGCCATATCACCCATTCCATGGAACGGGCCGGTATCAGCGGTGCGTGTAGGGTATACCAATGGAGATCCGTCAGCTGACGGAGGAAATGAAAACAAAAAAGGAGGGATATTTCTCATCAATCCTCGTGCCACAGAACAGGAACTGTCGGATTTTGACTTTGTCATTTCTTCCAATAAAGAAAACGTGATGATGCTGGAGGGAGGATTTTGCGAAACACCGGAAGATGTGGTCATGGGAGCAGTAGTACAGGCAAAAGAAGAAAACGCGAACATCATCACATGCATTGAAGAACTGGTGAAAGCGGTCGGGAAGACCAAAGCACCGGTGCCTCCGGAAAAGGATCTCAAAGAATTGGAAGAAAAGATTATCCATGATTATAAAAAAGAAGTTGAGGCTGCGTTTCAGAAAAAAACGGAGAAAGAATACGGCGACACCGAGCTTTCTTCACTTGCTCAGATCATTGCCGTAGCATGCGAACAGAAATATACAATCCCTGACATCATGGGAATTCTTGATGGCATGTTTAAGAAAAAACTTCGGGAAGATATTCTCAAAAAAGGAAAGCGCGTTGACGGAAGAAAAGCCGATGAAATTAGACCGATTACCATGGAGGTAGGAATTTTACCAAGAACACACGGAAGCGCTATGTTTGCCCGCGGCCAAACGCAGGTCCTGACGATTGCTACCCTGGCATCACCTGAATTAAATCAGCTTATCGAAAGTCCGACAGGAGAAGAATCAAAGCGGTATATCCATCACTATTCCATGCCGCCATACTCAGTGGGCGAAACCGGAAGGGTCGGCACTCCCTCACGCAGGGAAATCGGGCACGGAGCGCTTGCTGAACGCGCACTTCTTTCCGTCATTCCGTCGGAAGAAGAGTTTCCCTATACCATCCGGCTGGTTTCTGAAGTGATGTCCTCAAACGGTTCAACATCCATGGCATCCGCCTGCGGTTCAACACTTGCCCTGATGGATGCCGGAGTCCCTATCAAAGAACCGGTAGCCGGAATTTCCATCGGGCTTATGACGGATAAAAAATCTGATACATATGTGCTTTTGACGGACATCATGGGTGTTGAGGATTTCGGCGGGGATATGGATTTTAAAGTTGCAGGAACCAAAAACGGTATTACCGCCATTCAGCTGGATATGAAAATCAATGGAATCACTGATGAGATGGTAAGGGAAACTTTAGAAAAAGCCCGAATCGCACGGCTTTTCATCCTTGACAAGCTGCACACAGTTATCGGATCTTCACGCGGGCAACTGTCTCAATACGCCCCGAAGGTGCAGATGGTGAAAATCCCGGTTGAAAAGATCGGGGAAGTGATTGGGCCCGGGGGAAAAATGATCCGGCAAATTCAAACGGTTACAGGGGCAGTTCTAGATGTCAAAGATGACGGATCAGTCTTTATTTCCTCCATTAAGGAAGAAGCGGTCAAACATGCCGTCTCCTGGATTGAAGGCCTTACCCATGAGGTTAAACCGCAAGAAGAGTATGAAGGCGAAGTGAAGCGGATGCTGCCGTTTGGCGCGTTTGTCGAAATTTTGCCGGGGAAAGAAGGCTTAGTGCACGTGTCCCAAATGTCGACCGGATTTGTCAATACTCCGTCGGAAGTGGTCAGTTTGGGCCAGAAAGTAAAAGTCCGCGTCATGGAAATTGACGACCAGGGACGGGTGAATTTATCAATGTTGTTTGGGGAAGATGCGAAAAAACCTGTTCCCTCCAGAGAACCAAGAACGTTTGACAGGCCGAGACGTACATTCGGAGGACCGAGACGGAGATTTTAGATAAATCTCAAAACTTAAATCACAATGACCAATGAATTTCCTTGTTGGATATTGAGATTTGGGATTTAAGATTTTAGAAAGCCTCACAATTTTAAGTAAACTTTTTCACTCCCTAGTGACATCTCTCGGTAATCGTGTATCATGGAAATATGAGTAAAATTGCCGATGAACTGCCCGGCCTGCGCCGGCAATTAAAAGAAAAAGATATTCCGCCACCGCTTGTTTCCCGGCTGAGCGATCAACTGGAACAGATAGAGCGCTTGCAGAATGACATCAGTGCTTCCGTTTATATTGAGCAGATGCTCGGATATATCAACTGGGCATTGAACCTTCCGTGGAATGAACGGACGGTTGATACACTGGATCTGATAAAAGCAAAACAGATTTTTGACCAGAATCATTACGGCCTCAATGACGTCAAAGACCGGATTTTGGAATATTTGGCAGTTCTCAAGCTCAGGGGAAGCACGGAAGTAAAAAAGTCGGAAGAAGCAGAAAATGTGCCGGTACACGGAGCGTTTGCCAGACGCGCTCCGATACTGTGTCTGGTAGGACTGGTCGGAACCGGCAAAACAACACTGGCCAAATCGATTGCACAGGCCATGGGCAGGCGGTATGTCCGGATTCCGTTCGGAGGCATGAGTGATGCTCTGGAGCTCAGGGGTCAGTCGCGCGTCAGGCCCGATGCTGAAATCGGATTGGTTCTGAAAGGCATGCGGCTGGCAGGAAGCAGGAATCCGGTTATACTACTAGATGAAGTTGACCGCGTTGCTGAGGGAACCCGCGGAGACATTATGGGAGTTTTGGTTGAGCTTCTGGATCCTGAGCAAAACAAAGCATTTACGGATCATTTCTTGGACTATCCGTTTGACCTATCGGAAGTGTTGTTTGTTGCCACAGCCAACAATACGACCAATATCGCTACCGCGGTTCTTGATCGGCTGGAGCCCATACAAATGCCTTCATACAGTGATGAGGAGAAGATTAAAATTGCGAAAGATTATGTTCTTCCTGCGCTTCTCCAGGAATCCGGTCTTAAACCCGAGCAGGTCATTATCGATGATGCAATCTGGGCAAAAATGGTCCGGCCATTGGGATACGATGCAGGAATTCGGAGTTTGGAAAGAACCATTAATGCATTGGTCCGGAAAATCGCCCGTGAAGTGGTAGAGGGGAAAGGAAAACAGTTCAGAATTACTGAAGAAACGATTAAACAGTATATACAGATGTACTAAAACAATTTAGAATTAAGAATTCAAAATTCAGAATGAGAAGCTATTCCTTCACGTTTCTTTTTCATCAATATCTTTCAAAGAATAAATATAAAACTATATGAATAGATATTTTCAAAGGAATCAACGATTTCAAAGAAAACATCAAAAAAATAGTTCAAGTATGTTTATTGGGTCTGCTGGCCCGGGGAAAGGATCGGTGCGGATAGTCCCTTTGGGGGGAACCGGAGACGTGACGAAGAACATGTTTGTGTATGAGTACTGCTATGACGGAAAACTCAAAGACATTCTTCTTGTGGACTGCGGGATCGGATTTCCGGACCCTGACATGTATGGTGTGGACCTCGTGATTCCGGACGTCCGGTACCTCATGAATAAAAAAGAGATGATACGGGGACTGGTATTTACGCACGGACACGATGACCATATCGGAGCGATCCCGTATATTTACCCGAAGCTCGGAAAAATTCCTATGTGGGCAACACCCCTCACTGCTGCGTTTGCAAATGTTAAACTGAAAGAGATAAAAATTAAGGAAAAAGTAACGACAGTAGGGTTTGACAAGGAAATTCAGATCGGACCATTTCGCGTATCGTTTGTGCGGATGACCCACTCGGTACCCGATACCGCAAATCTTATTATTGAGACACCGGTCGGCATTTTTTACCACGGAAGCGATTTTAAGTTTGATTTTAATCCCTTAGACGGGAAACTTTCTGAAATAGAAAAAATCAACGCAGTCGGGAAAAAAGGAGTTTTGTGTCTTCTGACCGATTGTTTAGGAAGCGAACGATCCGGATTTACGCCGTCCGAGCAGAAAATAGGGGATGTACTGGAGCACGAAATCGCCCTGTGTCCCGGAAAATTTCTTTTTACGACCCAGTCGTCAAATATTTCCAGAATTCAACGCGCGATTGAAATTGCTTTGCGCTCGGGAAGGCAGATTGCTTTCATCGGAAGGTCAGTAAATAAAAATGTCGAGGCTGCCCTTGACCTTGGGTATATGAGATTTCCTAGGGATAAAGTAGTCAGGGATCGGGATTTGCGGAAAGTGCCGGCAATCAAGCAATTTCTTGTTGTCGCAGGAGCCCAAGGCCAGCCGGAATCGGCTCTTGTCAGGGTTGCCAACGATAATCATTCTTTTGTAAGTCTGAATGCCGGGGATACGGTACTTTTTTCCGCAGATCCTATCCCTGGGAATGAAAACGCAGTGAATGATGTTATTGATCAGATTTACCGGACGGGTGCCCGCGTATCATACACAACTATCATGGAGGATCTCCATGTGTCAGGACACGGAAGTCAGGGAGACCATATGCTTCTTTTGTCCGCATTAGGTCCCCAGTATGTTTTTCCCATCGGAGGAACCGCACGGCATATAGTAAATTACCGGACTGTAGCGTCAGAAATCGGGTTTTCAAAAAACAACCTTTTAGTGCCTGAAGAAGGGGAAATCCTTGAGTTTAAAAAGTTCCAAAAACCAAGAGTCGCGGAAACCATTTCTCTGGAAAATATCCTTGTTGACGGATTAGGGGTTGGCGATGTGGGAGCGATTGTTCTCCACGACCGCCAAACGATTGCGCAGGAAGGGATTGTGGTCGTGGTTGTGCCGATTGACAGGAAATCCGGGAGAATCATCGGAGAACCCGACATCATTTCCCGGGGATTTGTGTATATCAAGGAATCCACAGCGCTTCTTGAGCGGGCAAAGCGCCTGGTTATCGGTTGTCTGAAAACGAAAAAGAACAGGATCAGGGATTGGCGGTATATCCGGGAACTGGTGGAGGATAATCTCCAGCAATTTTTGCGGAAAGAAACCGGCAGACAGCCCCTCATCGTGCCGGTGGTGCTGGAAGTATAATCCTAGGGAGACCCCTTAAAGGCCACCCCTTTATAACCTAAATATCAATTAACATCTCCCTAATTACTTCCGTTGATTCATCCTGATTCACAAATGATTTATAAGATAAAAACTTATTGGTTTTTGAAAAATATTTTAGAATATTTTCCGGATGTACCCATGTCGTATTACGTAGTCCTAAATATTCGGGATAGGATGACGGTTGTATTGTAAAGGGGGACCCCTTAAAGGGGTGGCCTTTTGAAGCTAATTCTAGAGAATTTCGATGGATATATTTAGTAAGTTGCAGCAATTGTTCATCGGTTCTTACCAATACCGCTTTATAGACGCTTTGGTATAACGGCCCGACCCGTTTATCTTTTTTGTTGAAATACATCGTATATCTAGTCGCCATGGAATTCATAAATGTATCAATAGCGTTTGATGTATTTTGATGAATGAGAAAATGAAAATGATTTGGCATGAGGCAATACGCAATAAGAGTTATATCTCCATAAAAATTATTCATCCGTAACAGTTTTGTTGCTTCATGTTTATCTTGAAGAGATGACTCTTGATTTCCGAGAATTGTCAGTAGTGTTTTTGTATCTTTTGGGAGAAGGTATTCCTTTAAATAGGAAAGGAAAACACCATAATCCATGTCGCTAAGAAAAATTTTTCGTTTTTCTACACCACGATTATAGATATGGTAATACCCATTAGACATATATAGTTTTTCTGAATTTTTTGCAGGCATATTGATGGAGTAATTTAATACTACCACAACTCTAGGAAAAAAAGGGGACCCCTTAAAGGGGTGGCCTTTAAGGGGTCACCCGGCTTCAGGTGGTTGCGGAGAGGCCGCGGGAGACGCGGGAGCGTTCCTGCTTCGTGAGATACTTTTTTCTGAGGCGAAGATTTTTTGGTGTTACTTCCACCAGTTCATCATCTTCAATAAAGTCCAGACACTGTTCCAAAGAGAAAACAATCGGCGGATCCAACTGAATAGCGATATCAGCATTGGCTGAATGAATATTGGTGAGTTTTTTTCCTTTACAGACATTGATATCAATATCTTCATTTCGATTATTTATACCGATAATCATTCCTTCATACACAGGTACTCCCGGGCCAATGAATGCTCTTCCACGTTCCTGTACGGTTTGGAGAGCATATCCGGTGGATTTACCGGTTTCGAAAGCAACCAAGACGCCGTTTCGGAGTTTCGGAATCGGCGGACTTTCCGGAAAATAGCCTATTATGTGTGTTGCGAAAATGCCGTTTCCGCGGGTTCTGGTCATGATATCGCCCCGAAAGCCTAGGAGGTTCCGCGAGGAAATTTTGTAAACCATCATCGTTACCCCACGCTGGTCCGTATGCGTATCCAGAAGTTCTCCTTTTCTTCTCCCTAATTCTTCCGAAATAATGCCGACATACGCTTTATCGATTTCTATGGTTATTTCTTCATACGGTTCAGATGCAACACCATCGATGACTTTTTTGATAGCTTCCGGTTTTCCCAGCTGGAATTCATATCCTTCACGCCGCAGATTTTCAAAAAGCACTGCCAGATGCAGTTCGCCGCGGCCGGCGACAATAAATCCGACACCGTTGGGATTATTCGTAATGCGAAGTCCGATGTTTACCTTTTTTTCTTTAAGAAGCCGTTCTTCAATTTGCCGGGCAGTCGAGAATGTCCCTTCTTTCCCTGAAAAGGGAGATGTGTTAGGAGATACAAGGATTTTTAAGGTCGGTTCTTCCAGTTTAATCATCGGAAAGCCGGTAGGGTCTGATGGGTCAGTGAGTGTTTGCCCGATCTTCATGTCCGACAGGCCTGACAGAGCCACAATGTCGCCGGTTTGAGCCATCCTTACCTCCTTGCGTTTCAATCCGACACTGATACATACGAGTTCAATTTTTCCCCGGGTAATTCGTTTGTTTTCTTCCATGATAAGAACCGATTGTCCCGGTTTGACCGTTCCCTGCTGGATTTTTCCGATTGCGTAGGTTCCTTTATACTCATCAAAATCAAGATTAGAAACCAGCAGTTTAAATGGTTTATCCGGATCTCCCGAAGGAGGAGGAATGGTTTTCATAATACAGTCAAACAAAGGATCAAGCGTCGCTGATCCCTCCGGATTTCTTGGGATATGATCCCATGCTTTGCCGTCTTTACCGATGGCATAGATAACCGGAAACATCAGGTCGTCATCATGTGTTGCCAGGTGCAAAAAGAGCGATTCGATTTCATGAAGAACATGTGTGGGTCTGGCATCTTTTCTGTCGATTTTATTTATCACCACGATGATTTTTAGATGATGAACAAGCGCCTGTTTCAAAACGAAATGGGTTTGAGGAAGAGGACCCTCTGCTGCATCTACGATAAGGAGCGCTCCGTCTGCCATGTGAATTACCCGTTCCACTTCCCCTCCGAAATCCGCATGCCCGGGGGTATCGATAATGTTGATTTTCGTATTTTTATAAATAACTGCGGTATTTTTCGCCAAAATGGTGATACCCTTTTCCCGCTCGAGAGCATTGGTGTCCAGAATGGTGGTCTGGGTCATTTCCGCTTCGTTATCCCGAAATGTATGGGTCTGTTTGAGCATCCCGTCAACGAGCGTCGTTTTTCCATGATCTACGTGAGCAATGATTGCTATATTTCTAATAGGACTCTGGTTATGCATAGTACTTGATATACATGATGCTCGCCCCGTACACGCGACATCGTGACGCGAAGCTGTAAGCTTCGGGAACGACGAGCGTTGTACTGGGGTCCACGTGAGCAATGATTGCTATATTNNGGACTGCGGGCGCTCGACGGGGAACCCCTACGTGTGCCACCCACCTAAAAAAAGACAACTCTTTATATTTATTGGGAGGGTTGCCGCGTATGTAAACCTCTCAAATGTTTCCCTTAGAATTCTATTCTATCACAAAGAAGTAATTGTTTTTATCGGGAAATGGCCATATACTAGTAAACACTATTATGTTTCACAGAAAACGTAGCTATAAAAAACGCGGGCC
>DPYI01000066.1 GCA_003545435.1 Patescibacteria group bacterium
CTTTTTTACACATCTATATCTGTATCTTCCTCGCCTGAAAGAAAATCTCGCAAGCGTCCTTCTCTTTCAAGTCTCACCGCCATTTTCGCTGCTAATTGTGCATTCCGGCCTCCAAATCCTACAATCAGTTCCGGTAATGGAGGGAAACAAACGTATAATCAGTACGATGATTGGCGCATGGATTATCACTACTCTTTTGACTGAAGTTCCGAATACGTTTTCTTGGGAATGGATCTACTATAATATTCCGTTTACCACAAGTGAGATACTGAAAATAAATGTGGTAATCTTTACCATGGGATGGTTTTTCCTGGTCTTTGCTCCTGTCCGCTTTATTGATTTTGTCCGGCTCATATTCCGGCTGGATGATGGAGTGAGGGAAAAGTACAATAGGGGTATACCCAGCGGGTGTGGAATCTCATAAGGTATGGTACAATTATTTTTATTCTATGACTACCCTTACCCATATCGCAGTCGGAGCGGTGATTGCCAAAGCCGCGCTTTCTAAACACAATATCCATGCGGATCCACTGATAACCTACGCTGTGGCAATCCTTTTTTCAAACCTTCCGGATATGGATATTCCGCTCTATGGACTCCGCCGTGCCGTCAGGTTAAACTGGAACCACCGGATTCATTCGTTCCTGCACTTCCCTCTTTTTTGGGTCGCCGGTATGATCCTTTTTCAATTCCTTGCTCCGGCAACAATCCGGCAAACTGTTCACCCGTACGAAACTATCGCGCTTGTTTCTTTGGGGGTGCATTTTCTTATGGATACCTTCGGCCTCCACCGTGGAATTTGCTGGTTCGGTCCGTTTTTGAAGAAACAATTGAGTTTTACGAGGCTCGTCTCGGAACCGGGACTTTTTCGTTCATCTATAGCCCTCTACAGTCGAAGCGTTATTTTTAAAGCAGAAATGATCCTCTGTGTTGCATGCATCTTTTTCCTTCTCATGAGATCCTAAGGACCAGCGCAGCAGACGTATTAACGTGTTAACATGTTAATACATTCTTCCAGAGTGCAGAAGCTCCGGATAGTTGAGAAACCATCCGATATGCGTTCGGATAAACGACAGATACATCCCTGCTGCCCATGAAAGCGTGGGGTGCGCTTCTTTAAACTGATGCTCCCGTATCGGAGACACGTAATCCAGACTATCCGCATCCTGCAGAATTTTTGAATACATATCGCTCTGTTTGTTTAGGCAACGATACGGGATTGAGTACGGATGGTTTATCATGGCTGTCATGAGTATCTTTTTTTCCTCCACGGTCAGACGGAACTGCTCAATAAGAGAAAAAATACGTTTTTTTATAATAGATTTCTCAAAGACATGGACAAACGCATGAGAAAGAATTGTCCCCCTGCTTGCCTCACACATGGGTATGTCATGGAGGTAACAAAGAGCCTCAAGCATATCCTTATCAACTGAACCCACATCCAAAGCCTTTAGTATTGCAAATGCGTTGTTCCGGACCCGTTGGACATGTTCAACGTCATGCCTTCTCCCTCTTGACGCAGAATATTTTTGAACACAATACGTTTTTATGTTTCCCAGAGTCTGTGCGTTCATACATTATGATAAAAATTTTTCTACATACTCATATTCCCTGGTCGTAAACATATCATAGTGCAGTCTATCCAAAACAATAATGGTGCTTCTTGAGATAAAACCGTTCATTTTCTGTGAAAGGCGAAGGGGCATCATAGTATCATGAGACCCTGAAAAAATAAGCGTTTTATTTGGCAGTTTTTTCAAAAGCCGTGTATTGTCTGTATGAGCAACCAGTCGAAGTATTTCCCACATTTTTGTTAATGAAATTTTTGCAAATGCCTCCCAGCTTTTTCCGGCCGATCTTCGGTACTCCTCATCCGAAAGTGCATATTTTTGTTGATGAGTTCTGCGATAGATCCAAAGATAAAGCCATCCGGGAACTGCTCTTACTAAACGAATAAGAAAAAGCATCGGATCTCTGCTCTCCAGACGAATCATAAAATTATAGAACGGCAGCGACGTCTCAAAATACGGACCCGTCCCGATGAGAATAAATTTCGCTTCCGGATTCAGTACAGCAAGAGAGGGCGCTATCAATCCCCCCATAGAGACCCCGACGATAACATCTGCTTTTCTCCCTCCCAGATCACCTCTCACGTACTTCTCTATTTCTTTTCTGTTTAAAAAACACTCGTCTGAAAATAAATCCGGCATAATGATATGATAATTCCGGAGTCTAAAAAACCGAAACAGAGGAGATTCTGGGGATATCGCTTCCGGAAACCCATGGAGGATGACAACTGTTTTTTGCCGTTTCATGCCCTTTTTTTCCTCTTCCCTTTCCCCCAGCGCTTCCAGTTGGGGTTGATGTATCCCAATGTCACGATATCATCAAAAATATCAAACAGATAATGGGTGACCATCGCGCCGAATAAGATAACCCAGCTGTTCCAGTCAAAAAGAAACGCAACTGTAGCCCCTAAAAGAAGAAACGCAATGACGTAAAAATTGTGGTAGGAGAGGTCGGTGTTTTTCTTGTGTCCGTTTTCGATAAACACGGTCACCATACGCCACTGGCCATTTTTTAAAAATTGTTTTATCTTGGTCGTATAGGGATCTTTCCTGCCATAGGTGACAAAATATACCAAATGCTCAAAATCCGGAAGAAGCGAACCGAAAACGGACAGGAGAAGCCACTTGACATGAAACTCCCCCCACACTTCCCTCAGTGCCCACGCCCACGCAACCCCCAGAAGCGCGTGGTATAGTTCATGCCTGGCGTGCCAAAAAATAAATCCCGCTCCCTTGACCCGGGCAATATGTCTTCTTAGTTTGGGCATAGAATGATCTCACCCGTAATGGTAAACGAAACACGCGCTTCTTGACAAGAGGGGGAGATCTTCATTTATAGTTAAAGGTATGCAGACGATGAGAAAAATGTTGCTGGGATTATTTATTCTGGTTGTTGCCGTTCTTTCCTATAAAACCCTGCAGAATTCGCTTGCCGAAAATGCGCTCCGCGGAGAATTCCATGGAAAAATCGTGTACGCACCAACTCCGCAAAAAATTGCTTCTACAGTTTTACCAAATGCCAATGTCCTTGGCGATACTGCAGGGAAACGGATTGAAGTAGATTTAAGTTCCCAGCGCGTCTTGGCGTTTGAAGGAGGCAGCAAGGTGAATGAGTTTGTCGTATCGACCGGGCTTTGGGGACGGACACCGACCGGAAATTTTACGATTCAGAGGAAAGTAGCTTCACAAACCATGGCAGGCGGGAATAAATCTCTGGGGACCTACTACTATTTACCGGGAGTGCCGTGGGTGCAGTTTTTCGGCAATGCACAAATCCCCTGGTCCCGTGGATTTTCATTTCACGGCACGTATTGGCA
>DPYI01000001.1:0-548 GCA_003545435.1 Patescibacteria group bacterium
CCTCCTGCAATACCCGAAACGATATGCTGGTATGATGAAGACAGGCGGATATCATTGACTGTCGGGACAAACGGGCCAATCAGGATATTCCCTATTGAACTGAAATAGTTTTGTGATGCAAAAATTGTTTTCCGTATGTAAAAGAGCAAATCCAAGCCATGTTTTTTTACCGCTCTGACCACTAAATAATCCGCAAGCATATTCTTGCTTAAAAAAACGGCAACAGCGATGCACAGCAGGGCAATACAAACGGATAGAGCGACCAGCCGTGACCATGCAATATGTTTCTTTTTCTTATACAGGACCAACCAAATGGGAACCATGAGACAAACTGCGGATGTGCGTATGGGATCGGATACGAATGATAAAAACGCAAAAACGAGGAATAAAATAAGGTGCGTTTTTGTATGTGTTTTTTGGTACCGTATGAAATACGTACATGACAGACAGACGAAAATGACGTTCACGAGAGCTACGTGTGCCGCTGCCCACGCGACCGCTTCCAGTCCGAGCGGTATCACGCTAAAAAGAATACCCGCTATTTTTCC
>DPYI01000001.1:586-4037 GCA_003545435.1 Patescibacteria group bacterium
CGCCAAAATGCAAAATCTAAAACTTTATAATACGTGAGGAAAGAAATAAGAGTAAGAATAAAAAAATACAGTGTCGTATGTTTACTTTTCATATGTCGGATTGAATTGATCAAAGATAAGAATTGTGCCGGCCACTATGCTTTGTATCCGTTCTTTATTGTATGGCTCTTGTTTGTAATACCCGCAGTAGTACCAATTGGACAGGCTGATTGCGGTGACTTTTTTTTCGCCAGTCGGCGAACCGGCAATATCATGGAAGGCGCAAATCTCCTCTTGTTTGTATGTTCCGTACGGGATGGTGCTTGCCAGTCCGTAGAAATTCCCGTTATCCGTCCCGAAATAGGAAAAAGATAATACGGACAACTGATTTTTTTTTATATACTCGGCTACATCAAATAACTCCTGGCCCCAGTTGATGTTGCTGTCGATGAGTTTTTCATACCGCTTGTCCCTCGGACCGGCTGATTCGTTTGCAAAGGTGATGAAATGGGGAAAATGCAAAAGAGTACCGATCGCATACCATACGCAGAGAATCATCGGTACAACGAGCATATGCTTTTTAAGCATGCGTGTTAATCCGGCAGCAGCAGTTATGATAAGAAACGGATATATGGGGAGAAGGTACCGGACATATGGCTTGACTCCCGATAGACATAAAAAAACGGTTATCCCGACAATCGGGGCAATATACGGAAAATATTTTTGAACCGGCAACTGTTTTTTAAAAAACCAAAAGAAAGTTACGCCAACCAATACAATGATGGGGAGCGGAAGCTTGAAAAACAGATTGACGGGAAGCAAGTACCAACGGACACGTGCGTATTTCTGTCCCATGAAAAAAACGCTTTCTTGATTTTTCTGCAGCAATAAACCGTTTTTTTGAGAGGCAAGATACGTCCCCAGCGGAATCTTTATATCGGTTCCGAATTTCAGCATATTCGAAAGAACGGTATTATTCGTTTGCAGGGCATACTCCACTAATTTGGATGAAATACGGTTAGGATCATCGCGCTTGGCGATAAAAACATCTGTTTGGAAAAAATAACTCGACCAGATAACGAATAATCCCACCACACAAACTAATACCCAATTCCATCCTATCTTGATGATTTGTTTTCTATATGATGCATCCAAAAAAATAAGGATAAGAGTTGAACAAATAAAAAACGGAACGGCGCTGGTTTTTGCTGCCAGCATGCACCCAAACAGCAAAGAAAATCTGATAAGCATTTTCAGGGAATATTTTTTACACAGAGCAAGAAAAAAAATCCATGATAGGAAAAAAAATAAAGTAAATCCCATATCTTTGGTCACGTAGTGATTGTGGGCAAGTATGGATGGTTCCCAAGCAAATAAAAATACCGATGCAATTGCTTCCGGTTCTCCGAAGATTTTTTTGACCATGTAATACAGAGCAGCCAATAGACAGAGGCTCAAAAAAAGAATCATCATTCGTGACGGCAATAATTTCATCGAAGGCATTAAGCCGGGTATCCATGCGTCAATACCTAAAAGAATCGGCATAACCGCAATCTCCCCTATCAATGGGGGACTGTAAGGGTCTTTGGTAAATGTGTGGGTTTTCCATGCATCCAAACCGAGTTGTATATGAACATTTTCATCATATGTCAGGGATTCCCGTAAAGCGCTTCCCAGGGATACGAATATATAACTGCATACAATCATGATGAGAAGTATTTTTTTCATACAAAAAGTGATTGGTAGACCTGATCAAGCTTCAGTGCAATGATAGCAACATCATGAACGTGTACGGCGCGTTCACGGGCTTTGCGTCCGTATTGAATTCTCAAACCAGGATTCAGGATAAACCGCTTTATTTGTTCATAGAGCGACCGGCTATCCCCTTCCTGACAAAAGAGGGCACAGCTTCCCACATTTTCCGGTATTCCACCGCTTCGGGTTGTCACAATCGGCAAACCCATGCTTTGTGCTTCAAGCAGGACGGTACAGTATTGCTCCTGCCATGTTGGCGTGGATTTACTCGGAACTACAACAATATCTGCTTTTTTATACATATCCGGCATATGGTCATAGGAAACTGACGTGTGAGAAACACATTTTTCAATCCCGTACTCTTTTTCCTTCCGTACCATATCTGCATATGCACTTCCTTTTCCGCTAAAGATAAACTGCAGGGAAGGTTTTATTGACGGATCCCTCACCAGGAGTGCCGCAGCATCAAGAATATCAAGAACCCCTTTATACTGCTCCAGTCTTCCGGAGAAAAGAATAATTATTTTTTGATGTTTCCTGGCAAATTTTGTCCAATGATTGGGTGCCGGTTGAAACTTTTTCGTATCAATCCCGTGTCCGATAACAGTAATTTTTTTTGGGTCTGTGCCTTCGAGAATAAGTGCTTCTTTTGTTTTATTCGTTAATGCGATGATGTGGTCCAGTCCCTCCCTGCTTCTTTTTTTAAACCTGCGCCTCCCCCGAATTCCTTCGTTATTAAAGGGAATATTCTCAAGAACTGTTGCGACAACTTTCCGTACGTATCCTTTCTTTTTTGCATTCAGACACTGCTGGGTATAGCGATAATACGTTTCTGCACTGTGTATGATGTCAAATCCCTTCAAACGCTTTTCAAGTCCGAAGAGGTACTGCGCATCAACAAAGAGCCTGTTTAGGATTTGCATTTTCCAAGGAAACTCCGGAAAATCCATTGGAGACAAACATGAAACGACGGAAAACGGAAATTGAGTATGATATGACGTATAGGATCCGAATGCGGTTATGTCATATTTCCCGATAAGCGGAGCAAATGACTGCATTTCATACTTGTTCAAAAATTTTCCCCGGACGATGGCCAATTTTCTCATACCCTTGTCATTCCTGCGAAAGCAGGAATCTTAAATAATGTGACATATCTCTTTTCCAAAAGCATCCCACGAATATTTTTCCGACGTTTCCAGACCCCGTTCTCTCAACTTCTGTCGTAGCAACCTGTTTGATACAATCTGTTTCATAACATGAAAACACTCGTTGTCATGAGTCGGATCAACGAGAATTGCACTTTTTCCTGTAATTTCCGCAATCGGCCCGATGTTTGAGGCTATAACAGGGCATCCACAGCGTAATGCTTCAACCACAGGAATACAAAATCCGTCTGTAAGGGTCAGTATCACAAGGGCTTCTGCGCCTCTGTATAAACACGCTAATCGGGTATCGGTTACGTGTCCCACGAAATGAACTCTTTTACCAAGACGGAATTTCTGAATGGTTTTTTCAATATCCGTATCCTGCCAGTAATCGCCTCCTGCCAGAATAAAGTGATGGGGGTATGGTGTTTTTGTGTAAAATTGGTGGAAAGCAGACAAAAGACACGGAATATTTTTTCCTTTCCACAGGCTTCCGACAAAGAGAAAATACGGATATGGTTTTGTTTCCTTTTTCCCTGCTTGTGTAAAAACGTCGCTCACACCCGGATAAC
>DPYI01000065.1 GCA_003545435.1 Patescibacteria group bacterium
GGTTCCAGACCCATATGCTCCGCCTTCGCCTCGCTAAAGCTCGGCTTCGGCGAGATAAAATCCGCCAAGACGAGCGAGAGCGGGCTTACTTATGAACTATGTCTATATTTTGATGTGTTCAGATAATAAGACCTACATTGGCTGCACCGACGACTTGAAAGAAAGAATTGATAGACACAATAAAGGCAGTGTTCCTGCTACCAAAGATCGTCTTCCGGTTAAACTTATTTCCTATTTTGCTTTTTTAAATAAATATACTGCTTTTAATTTCGAAAAATATCTCAAATCCGGATCAGGACGAGCATTTTTGAAAAAGCATGATATTATTATTTAGCCTGAAGCTAAGAGGTCGTCTTCATTAAAATTACGGCGACTGAAAGTAGACCACCTTCGCCAAATATCAGATGGTATCTGGCTACGGCGGTTGAAACGGGATGAGAACCTAAAAATTACTATGAACACTATTTCTTTCATTGACCGAGAAATGACAACTGATGAATTTAACCGCATGAATAAAGGTTTTGATGAACATACGGTTGAATGTCATAATCCCATCAAGATTTCAGAAAGACATGGATTTGTTGCGATGAGTGGAGATAAATTCATAGGTTGTATCTCTGGACTTGCGTACAAACATGACAATACATACAACCCCTATTTTTACCTATCCGATCTGTTCGTCGAAAAACAATATCGAAAGAATGGTGTTGGCTTAAAGCTATTGGAAAAACTAGAGGCAAAAATTATATCTCTTGGAATCACGAATATTTGGACATGGACTGCAGGCTATGAAGCTCCAGAATTTTATCTCAAACAAGGATACAAAATTTTTGCCGAAATGGAACATTGGTATTCTTCTGGCCATAGCAGAATTGGTTTCAGAAAGAAATTGATGCAACCGATCAGTCTGCGGTGATTTTAACGCCAGGTTACGAATTAATGCTAGAAATAGCTATATAATTAAAAGAAGACTGATCCAATTGCTCTGGAGGAAGTACAGCAGTTTCGAAATAGGTTCTAACACTGTGGTTCAGCAGGACCTTCGGCAGTGAGCTCAGGTCGAACTGCTCACCATNNTTGCATCCGAAAGAATATCTACTCTGGAGGCTTACTCAACTGATTAACTATGGACTGGATGGGGAGCGATTGGACGAGGAGGAGATTCGCAATGCTTGGCCACATATTAAGGATCGGATCGATCCGGATAAGCAAAAAGTGATAGAATTCTTCCTATGGGACACAAAATGGACAAAGGAACCGGGCTTAGCCTTCGACAGGAGCAATTTCTGGCAGTGGTACTTCAAACGCAGGACATCCTCAAACAATTCTATTTAAGCGGGGGAACGGCTCTCAGCAGCTGGTATCTCCACCACCGGGAATCGTATGATCTGGATTTTTTCAGCGACAGGCCGTTTGATGGGGAAAGGATTACCTATTGGATAAAACAACACGAAGATGAACTGGAATACCGATCCCTCGTTATGAATGATGATTTTGGATTTTATACTTTCATGTTCCGCTACCCGGACAATAGCAGATTTAAAGTTGACTTTGCCTATTACACTTCAAAACGGCGCACTAAAGGCCTACTATGGAAGGGTTTAGAAGTTGACAGCATGTATGAAATTGCAGTTAACAAGATTCATACTATACGTACCAACGGGAGAGAAAGGGATTACGTCGACCTGTATTGTATTATAAAAAAAACGAATTGGAGTATCGACAAGCTCCTTCGTGATGCAGACAGAAAGTTCGACATCACCACGGATTATCTGCAGGCAGCAAAACATTTTCTCAAAGCAGCAGAAATTACCGAGTTTCCGAAAATGCTGGTTCCTTTTGACGAACATGATATGCATCGTTTTTACGAGCATCTCGCCGGGCAATTAAAACCCAACATACTGAAATAGTATGTAGCGCCAACGGTTCTTTGGGATCAAATAATATGTTCTCACACTGTGTTTCGACAGGTTTACAGTGAGTTTGTTGAATTGTTCACCATTCAAATTAATGACCCTCCGCCACCCCTGCTTGTGCCGGAAAAAGAGAAAGATATTATGCGAAACATTTTTGAAGGTATTAAGAACATAGTACATAAGGGAAAGGAAAGAGATATTAGATATTTTCGCAGAGAAAACCGATATTTCCCTTGGGGTGCGGGTATATATTATGATGATGAAAAAGGATGGATAATTGGATTCGGAGAAACAAAAGAAAAAGCAAGAAAACAAGTGCTCTATGGGGACAGAGGTTAAAATGTAATTGTAAAATGTATGAATAAAAAAGGATTTGCTGCCATTATATACATCTTGTTGGTTGTGGTAGTCGTCGGAATATCGGGGTATTTTGCCTTGACGAATAAATCAGCGTCTTCAGAAACCATAGAAATCACAGAAACCACAACTCCCTCACTGTTGCCGTCAAATACAGTCTCGCAACGGCCGTCACCTGCGAACTCACCACCAACCCAGACCTCCACGCCGGGCAGTTTTGATTGCGGAAAATCTACTTTTATTGTGATTGCGGGAGGCCCTCATGGACCATACGATAAAGCAGCAAATGAAAGGGCGATGGTCTATTTTAAAGAGCATAATCTAAAAATTGTGAGTGAGGGGGGAAGCCGCTTTATCGTAGAACCACCGGAAAAATCCGCAAGAAACTACTGGATGGAAAAAGTATCAGAAGACGGAATTGGCAGTACCCAGTATGATAACGTAGGATGTGATCGGATTTGGGAGTAAGGCGATCAACAGAGGTCAAAATGGAACGGATGGAGTATAATAGCCGGTAGAAAGGAGTTCTCATGAATTTCATACAAAAAATTATTGCGTTTTTGAGAAAAATCGGAGTTCTGAAAGTCGGAGGAGAAGTGCGTACGTACAAAAGTTCCAAAGACGAGGGTTACAAACCGCCTGATCCTCTGGAAAAGTAAGAGTAAATAAAATTAGTATACTGTCTGTACCCTTCACAATCAGAATTGTTTCGGGTATAACTCCTTCTAGACTGATCCTTCTCCGCCAGTTGGCGGATGGCGGATCGAGTAAGAAGGGTATATATGCCATCACTGTCAAAGAAACACCTTCTTCGCGGTAGGGTTATTCGTATTTGTATACTTTTAGCGATTTTTTCCTTCGTTCTATTTTCCTTACACTATTTTGCGGACATTTTTAGCATCAAACCATCGCACGTTTCACCGACTACATCACAGCTCTCTACGGTTCAAAAAGTAATTGACGGCGACACGATTGAAGTTCTGGTTGATGGGAAAAAAGAACGGGTAAGGCTCATCGGCATTGACGCTCCGGAATTTGGAGATGAAGAACATCCGGCAGAATGTTTCGCACAGGAAGCTCTATCAGAAGCAAAAGAATTATTAGATGGGAAAATTATCCGTCTTGTGTCAGATCCGACACAAGACAATCGGGATAAATACGAGCGGCTTCTTCGGTATGTGTTTCTGGAAGACGGAACGAATGTAAATGAACGTATGATTGCCGGAGGGTTTGCCCGTGAGTATTCGTATCTGGGAATTCCCTATCAGTACAGACAAGAATTTCAGGAGGCAGAGCGGGATGCAAAAAATAAAAAATTAGGACTATGGGCAGAAGGAGCGTGTTCCGTGCTACAATAGGATATTCATGGACATACGACGCATTCTTCTTACCGGCGATGACGGGTACAACGCAATCGGCACGCGGCTCCTCGTGCATTTCCTCAAACATGAGTACCAATTGTTCATTACGGGTACGAAAAATCAGCAGAGCGGCGTAGGGGGAACAAAAACATTAAAAAAAGAACTTGCATGGGGAGAAGATACTGTCGACGGGGTACGGGCCATCTGGATAGACGGGACACCGGTGGATTCTATAGAATGTGCAAAGGAGTATTACAAACAATCATTTGATCTTGTTCTGTCCGGCATCAATTTAGGACTCAATGTCAGCGGCTCACTCATTTCTTCCGGTACGTTTTCCGCTGCATTTCATGCGATAAATCTTGGGATTGCACCGCGGGCTATAGCCATGAGTCTTGAGGTTCCTGCGAACAATTTTCGAAAAAAACATAAGAAAGATGCGGATATACGCATGCTTTATGAATATCCGGGAAAACAAGCGTATGCGGTTTTTAAAAAAGCACTCCAGCATGACATGTGGGGCGGGAGCATTCTCAATATAAATTTTCCAATCAAACGAACCGGTGATGTCGTATTTACTGACTGCATGGAAACGATGTACGGGTTATGGCCTGTTTCGGTACTAGATAAAAAAACACATACACATGTAAGTCCAATGCAGACGCCTACAAAAGAAATAGCATCTGTTGATACTGATGTTTCTGCTATAGAAGAAGGGAAAATTTCCATAACCCCGTGTCAGTCAACAATGCTGGATGCTGGAGTGTATGATAGGATAAAACGCGTGAAGTTTTCACTTGGATAACCAGACTGTCTTCAGGTGAAGTTGATAGTAACGTATTAACGTGTTAACACGCTCACACATGGCGATAAAGGAATTATTGTATGATTACCTGTACGCTTGAAAATGATAAGAGAGCATATTTGCGGCATATAGTCGTGCATGCCATTGTTGAAAAAAGCGGGTGTTTGCTCTTGGTCAAACGGTCACTGAATATTTCTGAGTCCGGGAAATGGGCGCTTCCGGGTGGGTTTTTGGATCGGGATGAGACGTTGGAAAAGGGAATAATGCGGGAGCTTTGTGAGGAAACCGGATGGGACGGCGTCGTTGTTTCTTTGTTTCGCATCAACTCCAACCCCAACCGTCCGCACGAGGACCGACAGAATATTGCGGTTGAATACATTATTAAACCGATTCGTGAAATTGGCATACCGGATAACGAATCATCGGAAGTTGCTTGGGTTCCTATTGAAAAACTTCCGCCCGTATCCGCCGGCCGGCGGATGGCGTTTGATCACGGAAAAACAATTCAGCTATACCTTCAATACAGGGAAAAACCATTTCCTTTGCCGCTTCTCGTGTAATCTATAGGGGTTTTAGTAGAATTGGTGGCACGTATTTATGGAGCAATTCGTCCGCAATCTCCTGAATTTCGGCATTCATTATATCCCTGGCCTTTGATTTTCACGCATTGGCCTTTGTTGCATACCATATGACTATTGGCAATCGGCATACATTCATAATATATATTAAACTCCCCAAGAGACGGGTCTGAGTCATTGCAGTCTTTCACTGGTTTACATTTTGACGGGCACGTATTCGGTTTTATTTCTGAAATTCCCCAATTGCAGTACCCGTCATTGTCATTATCAACACACTGAGTTGCTATTATATTTGTTTGGTTTATGACCGGAGGCACATAATAGGTTGCCGTTATGCCGGTGACAATATCATACAGCGCCGGATCAACTTTTATATTCGCATAGCCGGCTTGGCCCCAATTGCCCCCCCAGCTGTTTTTCACCATAAATATCGGTCTTTGGTCAACAGTATCTGTTTTATATCCAGCCAGCACCATGGAATGCGCGCTGATAACTCCGTCAATTTTCATAGGGCCATGTTGTATCAAACCTTCTTTGATTTTTTCATCACCGGTCGATTTGTTTATTGGGATTCTTCTTTGGCTATACTGCGCCCATGATTCGGTAATATATGTTCTGTGGTCGTAGTTTTTCCACACTTTGTCCTGGTAATTAGCACATCCAGACTCGCATACTCCTTGATCTCCTACGTACGGAACGCAGGTTTCGTCAACTGCCCCGATATTTTGAAGAATGCACACGTCTCCTTCGATGCATTGGTTATCGTATGATCTTGGATCATTTTGGCAGTTGATCAGACTTTGTTCCGACAGGTCAACATCGAGGTGTTGGTTATACCAGAGGTTAATGAATGCCTCAAATGCACCAATTGTTCCAAACGCCCAACACGTAGGGTACGTTTCTTGATCTTTTACCGGTGTCATCCAGTTTTGTCCGTGGCGGTTTCGCCAGTCCCATGAGAGAGGAAATGCGGTGTTGATCGGTGTGGGGGTGATTGTCGGAGTCGGGGAGGATGGTGGTCTGCCTATTTCAAACACCCCGCCTGTATAGAATTCGAATCCCTGGAGGTTTGGCAATCTCTCAAGAGGTTTTCCGTCAGGATTGGAAAACAGCTTTTTCTTTTGAGCATACGTCATAGTAGAAACGGAAGTTTCTCCAGCTGTCCATTTGAGACCCGCTTTCTTTATATTTTCATTGAGTTTCTGAATTTTTCCGGCATCCTTTTCTCGTTTTATGGCAAGACTCCGATCAGAAATGCTTAATGCTCCGATTCTTGATCGTATTTCCTGAACGCTGGTAGCATAGGAAAATTTCTTGATATCAAATGAAGCATCATACCCTTCAATTCTTACATGTTGGGGTATAACAGCATCCAGAACACACGTTTCCTCGCAGGAGTTGCTCAGAGCAAACGAATACCGATCTGTAAGGAGGGAATACGTTTCATAGATCAGATATTCATTCCCTTGGGTATCAACCAGAATCAGCCGAATGAGGCTTTTATCTCCTGCAAAATATGCGCTTCCGGAGACAGAAAAGCTGTATACCGGTTTTCCGGTATCAACTGGCACGATTGTCGAAAAATCTTTTTGACTGGAAGAAATATTCTCAGCAGCTTTGCTTATGAGATTCTGCGGAATGCCGGATACATAGACCGTACCGGCAAGAACAAGAAGGACTAAGAGTATCTTTATGTTTTTCAGTGCATTCTTCATCTTCCTTGTTTTAGTAATCCTTCCGTTATTTTACTCCTGAAACCGGAAAATTGTAAGGGCGTTGTTTGTATAAATTTTTTTGAGAAACGGGTACTGTTCCAGGTTTCTGGTTGGGTACGGTTCTGAGGGAGAAAGGAGTACATACCCGATATCATTCTCTATAAGAAATTGACGCGCTTGATCCGGACTCATGCCTCCTTGGTAAAACCCTTCGGATATTCCGATTTTTTCCTCATATTGTGGAGTAAAAAACATGCGTCCCAGGTAAACATTGCGGTCCACAATACAAGGCACAATCATACCCAGAGACAATGAAGGAGACGTAAGAACTGCCCGCCGGTTAGATTGTTGATTGAGTGTTTTGATGCCGTCCAGCAATTCATTTGATTGGTAACTAATCGGATCTACTCCTCCGAATGAGCGGAGGATGGAAAGCGTGACGACGATGCTGTAGAGGAGAAATCCGAAAATAAATAAGTCCGCAACGAGTTTTGAAAATGGAAATCTTTTTGAAATTTCCCTGATTCCCACTACCGCTAATACTCCGAAAAGGACATAGGAAAGCGGAGTGAAGAACCGAAGATTAAACGTCCCGAGATATTTGGCAAAAGACGTGGAGGCAAAGAAGTAGCTGCATATAGTAAAAAACAGAATCAAAAGTCTTATAGGTGTTGTTGATTTGAAATACCTCCGTATTCCAAAAGGAACAAAAAGTAGGATCGGCCCGATGGTCAATAAAATCAGGGATACTGCCGGATAATTTTGCTGGGCTGTTTCCCAGGCCATGACCCATGTGAACAGCTCCCCTGATCCGTGGATGTGTTTTATAAAAAGTGCAGCAGGAAGAACGCAAAGGCCGACAGCCAAAAGAAACAAAGCAATTCGTTTTGTTTTTACACCATTTTTTTCCTTTACAAACGATTTCCAGATGAGAATCATGCCGACAATCCCGAAGCTCACAAGGACATTGATCACCTGCAGCGGTCCGAAGGTCAGAAGGACAAGAAGGATGAGAATGAGGAGCGTTGTGTAAATAATAAGGCTTCGTATTTTTTTTATGTGAATGTTTGCAAATATCCGGTCCATGAGAAGCAGCGACAGGAGCACGCATATCGTTGTCGTCAGGTGGTGCGGGATGCCGCCGATTCTGTGGAACAGACTGATCGGCGCGTACCAGAAATCATACGGAACAATTGCCCATTGACCGAGGGCTCCCGTAAACTTGATAAAAGGGACGGCACATACGGAAAAAAGAAACGCGCTTATCTGGAAAAAAAACGGCTCGTCCGGAATCATTTTTCGGATAACAAGAAACAGTAAAAAACAGAGGAGTATGGAAAAAAGAAATATGGATACCCAATAGGCAGCAAACGGCGTGAGGTGGAAAAAGAGAGCGAATTTACCGATAAAAATATACTGCCCCCACCCGATAAGCGTCCTGGTCGGGTCATGGGTCGTAAACTGGTTTTGGATAAGCCAGTGTCCGAACGCCCCTTGGGCTATCTGCTGGACATATTCAAAATAATCCTGATAATAGTGCCCGACTGCGAGGTAGGTATACTCTTTGGGCGTTTGGAAATACCCGATGATGACCCGGAGGATATTGAGAATACCGATGCTTATTGAAAGAATTCCGACGAGGAACCACCGGCGTATGTTTTTTTTCTGCATAGAATTACTTCATTATTGATTATAGCGGAATTAGGAAACTGTTATGAACATATAATATTAAATTTTAGATGGAAGTATCAACAGTGCTGACGAATTATGCAAATTTTAAAGACGGATTCGGGGGAGAAATGCCTCCATATATTCAAAAAACACTTTTTGTGGTATCTCACCTTTCAGAAGTTTTGCAGTTATAAATCTTTCTGTTTGTCTTTGTAAAGCTCCTTGAGTACTTTGCGTTTCCGGACTTGGAGGAAAAAGGTTCGGCAGATAATCGTTAACCGCATCTTGGATCCGTTCAGGCATTTTCATATACGGGAACTATATCATATCTTTTATAAGATTGCTTTCAAAGGCTCCTCCTGCTATCTTTAGACCAGAAAATATGAGTGACGTTGACGAAGTGAAATCCAGATTGAATATTGTTGACATTGCCGGGGAACGGGTGACATTGAAAAAAGCAGGCAGGAATTTCAAAGGACTGTGTCCGTTCCATAAGGAAAAAACGCCCTCATTTATGGTGTCGCCGGAACGCCAGACATTTCATTGCTTCGGATGCGGGAAGGGCGGGTCGGTCATTGATTTTGTCATGGAGTATGAGCACATTGATTTTCTTGAAGCTCTGGAACAGCTGGCGGGAAGGGCCGGCGTAACACTGACCAAACGGATAGGTGATTCGCCAGAGCAGAAACTGAAAGAAAAACTTTATGAGGTCAACGCTCTTAGCGGTGAGTTTTACCAGTATATGCTTACTAGTCACCGGTTGGGAGAAAAGGCGCTTTCTTACCTTAAAAACCGCGGCATCTCGGGTAAATCCATCAAAACATTCGGCTTGGGATACAGCCCGAACAGTTGGGACGCGCTTTCTTTGTTTCTTAAGAAGAAAAAGTTTGATGAGCGGATATTGGCGACTGCTGGATTGACGGTTCAGGGAAACCGCGGGTTTTACGACAGGTTCAGGGGGCGGGTGATGTTTACCCTTCGGGATCATCGGGGGAATGTCGTCGGGTTCTCAGGAAGAGTATTGGATCCAACCATTAAAGAGGCAAAGTACATCAATACCTCGGAAACTCCGGTGTACAGCAAAAGCAACGTACTGTATGGGCTGGATGTCACGAAATCCGCTATCGCAAAAGCAGGGGAAGCAATAGTCATGGAGGGAGAACTGGATCTTATTTCTTCATTTCAGGAAGGAGTAAGCAATATCGTTGCCATCAAAGGATCCGCTCTTACCGAAGGACATGTCCGGATTCTCAGGCGGTTTGCAAAAACATTAGTGTTTTGTCTGGACAGCGACATGGCAGGAGACGCGGCTTCCAGGCGCGGTGTGGATATAGCCGAGCGTGAAGGATTTGAGATAAAAGCCATCCTCATCCCGTCCGGCAAAGATCCGGATGAAGCAGTCAGGGAAGACCCCGTTGGATTTAAAAAGGCAGTGAACAGCGCAATTCCCATATATGATTTTTTTCTCACCTCCATCCAAAAACGGTTTGACCTGGCAACAGCTTTCGGCAAAAAAAAGGCAAGCGAAGAGCTTTTACCCATCCTTTTCCGGATGACAAACGCCATTGTGCGCGGGCACTATGTAAAGAAACTGGCACAGCTCATAGGAGTATCGGAGGAATATGTGGATGAGGAGATGCGGAAAGTAAAGCTGCCGCTTGGGACTGAGCAGGATACCAAAGAAAAGGAAACTGCAGAGGTTCTCACCCGGCAGGAAAAAATTGAGCTGTACACCCTGGCTTTACTGTTGCAGGGAAAATCAAAAGAGCTGTGGACGGATTTGGAGCAGGCGGTCCCGATTTCAGATTTTTCTTATCCGCCGGTGAAACGGATTTTGCAGGAATTACAAACGTACCTTGCCAAAACCCGGGATTTTTCGATCTCTGCATTTGTCAAAACGCTTCCGTCAGAACTTGTCTCTGTATGTGACCAGGCGTATTTGTGGGATGTGTCAGACAGTACCGACACTGAAGCAAAATATCAGGAAGAATGGAAAAAGACCGTACGGGAGCTCAAAAGAGCTATCATTAGAAAAAAAATTGCTGACCTCAATCAGGAGCTTCACGCTGTTGATGACCCGACCCTCCAGGAGAGACTTTCGGAGCTAACCAAAGAGCTTTCCCTGGTAGAAAAATCAGCCTTATCCTGATATACTATAGCCGTATCTTTCAAGTAAAATCAGGCGGAAAGCGAAGTCCTTTGGTTTATCCCCTGATAGGGGATAAACTGGGACTCACGGAATACCGAACACATGGCAAAAACACGAACAATATCTACTGTTGAAGAGCTCCTCTCGGAAGGGAAAGAAAACGGATTTATCACGCAGGATGACATTCTTTCCCTTTTCCCCAAACCCGAAGATCACATTAAAGACCTGGATAAACTCTACGATAAACTCATCCGGGGCGG
>DPYI01000039.1 GCA_003545435.1 Patescibacteria group bacterium
GGGAAATGAGAGTTGGGAACATATTGGTTGCTTAGCAAGAGAAGCAACTCCGGTTACTTGGTAACTCAGGTAAAATACCGGACTTGCCAGAGTTGCTACTCCTGCCATTCTTGCTACAAAACTATCTACACTTTCCTTGCTGCCACTTTCACTTTATGTAAAAGCTTCTCATCATCCAAAAGTTTTCCGCATCCCCGCACTACCGCAGTCTGGGGATCCTCCGTCACCCATACGGGCATTTTTACCTCGCTTGCGATCAGTTTATCAATACCCTTTATCAAAGATCCGCCTCCTGCCAAAACAATCCCGTTTTCCAGGATATCCCCAATGAGCTCCGGCGGAGTTTCCTCGATGGTCTCACCGATTGCCTCAATGATTTCATGGATAACCGGAGAGAGGGATTCTCTGATTTCCGTTTCATTGACCCTGATGGAGCGCGGCAATCCTGTTTCTATATCTCTTCCGCGCATCACGGTTTGGCGGTCGTCTTTCCCGACCGGATACGCAGAACCTATGGCGATTTTCACTTCTTCTGCTGTTTGGTCTCCTATGAGGAGCGAGTATTTGAGACGGATAAAATTGACAATCGCTTCATCCATCTCATCCCCTGCCTTTCTGATACTGCGGTTCACGACGATTCCTCCCAGATTGACGACCGCAATCTCCGTCGTCCCGCCGCCGATGTCCGAGATAAAATGCCCCTTCGTTCCGGATATATCCAATCCGGCCCCGATTGCCGCAGCCATCGGTTCCTCGATAAGGTAGGCTTCCCGCGCGCCAGCCATGATTGCCGCTTCCTGTACTGCCCGGCGTTCCACTTCCGTCACTCCCGAGGGAATTCCGACGACTACTTTCGGTCTGGGAATATTGGGAAGCAATGTATTTTTCGGTTGTGTGTGTACAAGGCGGATATAATGGCCAAGCATTGCAGCAGTGGCATCAAAATCCGCTATCACTCCGTCTTTGAGAGGCCGGAGGGCTTCAATCGTACCGGGGGTTTTCCCAAGCATGTGTTTGGCTTCTTTCCCGATTGCCACAATATGCTTGGTTTTTCGCTGGCGCGCAACGACCGACGGTTCGCGGATAAGGATGCCTTTTCCCCGCACCCACACGAGCGTATTGGAGGTGCCCAAATCAATGCCCAAATCATGTGAAACGAGTCTGAAAAAAAAATCAAACATACCGGGTAGTGAAGTTTCGACCTTTGCCTCTTTACGCTGTCAAGACTTCATGGTTCTTCATTCTCAATATATTTATTTTGTATAACCAGATAGCGTATTGTTTTCGGCAAAGAACGAAAGCGTGTCGAAACTCTACTACCCGGCATAGTATTTTTTTAATAAAAATTCTTTGCGGTTAACAGGTTGCACGTTGCCTGCGGATACCGATCCTGAAATGCCCTGCTTATCTTACCGCTCTGGTATTTTATTTCTATGCCAAAAAGTGTATCGCCACGGGAAAGAACCAGATCTATTTCCGATCCCTGTCTCGTCCGCCAATAATGAAAAGAGATTCCGTAGTTGCCGTATGTGTTTAATTTATACAGTTCTGAAACAACAAAATTTTCAAAAAGTTGTCCCATGTCGTTACGCGTTTCCGGAACCTGGAAATTGTCTATCAGCGCATTCCGTATTCCGGTATCATAAAAATAAATCTTCGGCATTTTCCCTATTTCATCGCGTCCCGATTTTGCGTACGGATACAACGGAAAAATGATAAAACTCTGTTCAAATATGGTCAGATACCGTTTAACTGTTTTTATATTCAGCCCAAGCCGAGTTGCCAGTTCCGTCATGTTCACAAGTGACCCTGTCTGATAGGCTACAAGCCGTAACAGGGAAAGCGCCGCAGATCGGCTTTCAACAAGCGATAAGTCCAAAATATCTTTGAATATTGCGCTGTCAATCAAATTTTTCAAATAGATGCCATCCTGCGGGTGCTGCATCATACCCGGATACAATCCATAGATGAGGATATTGCGAAGTATTCCTACTTGATCAAATGCATGAATCCTTTCTTCCGGTACGGCATTTTTCTCAAGCAGGAACTGCATTGTTTGATACGACAATGTATTCTCTATCCCTTGTTGCACGAGATACTCCGTGTAGGCAAGCGGATAGAGGTGATAATCAATTTTTCTTCCGGCTAAGCTTTCGCTCGTCCTGTTTTTAATGGAAAATGACGATGATCCGGTGATGATGAGCTGTATATCAGGCATCTGATCGCGGATAATTTTGGCCGCCCGTCCCGGATCATGCAAAAGATGCAGTTCGTCGATAATCACCTGTTTTGCTTGATCGGAAAGGAGCTGGCGGTATACCGAGCTGTCATACCGGTCTAAATTTGCCCGCACGGATTCATTGTCAACAGAAAGATAAAGAGCATCAGGAAAAAGTTTTTGTATAATCGTCGTTTTTCCCACCTGGCGGGCTCCCAGAAGCACTAAAACTTCCCTGTAGCGGGAAAAGTGTGTGGAGAGCGCCTCATCCAGAAGCCGTGCATAGCCTGTCATAATACCTAATATATCATACTTTTTCATCCATGTCAATGGATGAAATCATATACGTTTTCATCCAGTCTGATATGGATGATGCGACACGAGTCTGAAAAAAAAGTCAAACATTAGTACTTATTCTAACACACTCGGAAAAAGCATCGGGTATATGATGGCTTCCGTGAATTGTTTCTTCGGTAAATCCAAGTGATCTCGCAATTGTTATCAGTTCTTTAGGCTTGATGACGGGCAGTTTAGGCATAACACCGGGAGAAAAGCGTTGTTGCATCAATGGTCTGTATCGATTCGATCGATGTATCCGTTGGGATACGGTCGCCATGTTTTTTCATGGAAAGAAGTATTCCCTCGATGGCTTCCTTGAGATTTTCCCGCGTCTCTTCAATGGTTTCCCCCCATGTGTGGCATCCGGAAAGCGACGGGACAAATCCGTGATATCCGTTTTCATCAGGTTTGATAATAGTTCGATACGTGAGAATATTCATATGAGCATAGTATAGCAGAGGAGAAATGCACTTTTCCCCTAACCCGGCGGGTTGATCAGATTCAAACCTCTTCCAAAACAACATGTTTTATCATTTCCAACTTCTTGCCGTAATCTATCTGATCGATTACAAACTTCCGATACTCATTTCGGGAACGAAAAAGATCAGTGATTGTTCTATGCTCTATCCATCGAGACGACTGCTGACCTACGTAGACAGGTAACGAAGACCATGGGAAGCTAAACAAAGCTGATTCGTCTATCACCCCGTTCGTTACCGGATTTATATGGATATACCGCGACACATGCATCAATTGCTCATCAGATTCTATTCGCACAGCTTTAAAAGGCCCCTGAAAGAGCGGCCCTACCCGTTTATCTTTGACATTGAAGTATTTCGCATAACTGTTCGAGATAATAGAAAGTGCATCCACAATCCCCTGATCATTTTTTTGACGAATTAATAGGTGAAAGTGATTTGGCATCAGACAATACGCAAGAATGTCGATTGCATGGGGTAATGACTGCAGGGACTCGAAGTAAGTCATCCGTTCACTGATCGGAAGATCAAGATACTGGGAAAAACTTTTAGGGACATGTTGAAAGCGATAATATTCTAGGAGCATTGTAAATCTTTCACGATCCAGAGTTGAAAGGAAAATCGGACGGCGTTCAACACCACGGTTATAAATATGATAGATATACTCATTGCGAAATTTCACTAAGCGGATAGATGCCATACCATCAGCTTATTATCCTAAAATGTGCATGTCAAGAAGAGGTTTGAACCTAGACTACCCGACGGGTTAAATTTTTCTCAAAAAGTTTACTTAAGCCTCATAACACGTATAACACCCACTTTAATTGGGAAAAAAGGATGATATCTGATCACTACAAATGGATC
>DPYI01000058.1 GCA_003545435.1 Patescibacteria group bacterium
CACCAGACACACACACAGGTTATGGGAATAGTGCTGATCATGAGCCGTTCGTATCCTCCGTATCCAACCATAACGGTTATGACAAGCTGTGCAATGCTTATACCCATAAGAAACGCAATGGTCATTGATTCCCGTGTCGGAGCGCGGATCACCTGATAGATGCTCCATGGGAACAGAATAAGAATGCTTATGGAAACGATGTTTATAGCGTATGCCAGTGTTTCCAGCACGTTTCCTATTTCCGTCTGAGAGATGCGGGACTCTTCCGGTTTCCATACCAGTGCTTCGGGAATGTCCAGCAGGGCAGAACGGATATATAACCCCGGAGAAGACACGAAGGAGCCAAGGACAAATCGGTGCAGGTCCTCCAGAGCTTTAAAATTCGGGTCAACGATGATCGAGGGATCAATGCTGTCTAAAAAATGAAAAGGCGGTTCCGGATCATTTTTTTCCCTGGAGTAGTTCACATACGGCGCGTAATACATGGATAGAGAAAGCGTGCGGGGCGGAGGTATGCCTGCTTTCAGCATTCTTCCGAGCATGTTGATGTCGCTCACGTGGCTAAAACCCGTATATCCGTGATACATCCGGTTTGCGAGAAACTGAAGTCCAACAATTCCCAGAACAATGAGAAATCCGCCTGTGATCCAGGCGCGGGCATTTCTTTTTTTCCAACAGAGAAAAAGAACGGGAAACGAGAGGAGCGGGAGGAAAAGATAGAGCGGTTTGAGCCACAATCCGATAATTGACAGGATACAAAGAGTAAAAACGCCGAACACGGAAATCTTCCGCAACAGGCGAAGAACGACAACAGCATACAGAAGGACAAGGGGTACGGTCATGGATTCTGCCACCAGGACATGCTCCCAGGAGATAAAAGAGATGTGGGTACCGATAAGAAATGCTAAACTTATACGTTCCCATAGGGTGAACCGGAGCATGGCAGTAAGGAGGTAAAGCACTACTACGCCGATGATGCCAAGCATGGATTGCACGATTATGACGGTGTGCATACCGTCAAAAAAATTTATGGAAAAAAGCTCTGTTGGAAACGTCCTTTTCATGAGGGTTGGCAGCTGGAGAAACAGCGGGTATACAGGCGGTCTCTGGCTTATATAAAAGAAAAAAGGCCGGCCGGATGCGAGCATATTTTTGCCGGTGAGAAAATACCCGTAGGTGTCTCCGGTTACGATCGGGTCAGGGGAATATCCGTTATACCATACGCGGATGGCAACAGCTACAAGCAAGATCAAGCAGATAGCATATCGATTTCGCATAGGTGTACTATCTTGTCTTCCACTCCACGCTTTCCACCATAACATCAAACACGGACGGATCCAGAATCCCATTGGCAATCCGTATCATAAGCCCGGGTTTTTTGGGTACTTCAAAGAATATATCGAGGTTAGGCGTTTGTCCCCCTTTGTTGATGAAGCGCGTTTTATACCCAACAAGCCCTTTTTTGTTGGTAAATTTTTCAACCGGAGTATTGCCGGTGAGTCCGGAAAACTGCTTCCACCACGCATCGACGAATTGTTTTTTAGATTGCTTGATATATGGCTCAAACGATGCGTTTTTGGATAGATCAATGACATTGATGAGGATGTTTTCCTGTGGTTTTTTTCCTCCCCAGGAAATGCCGACTGAATCCATCGGATCATGAGGAAATCCGGTGAGCGTGAGGGTGTTTGGGTAGGAAAACCGGTAGGGATATGTTTTTCCGACCCATACGGTCCACGGAGTTTTGGGGTCTGCAACAAAGAGTGACGGTTGGTTTTTTGGCTCATCCGTGGGGGTAGCAGGGGAGAAATTCGTCCAGCTGGGCACCACCTCCGGCGGACCCAGATATGTTTGACCAGCGGGGATGGCAATGGTTCCTTTGTTGGTGTTGGAAAGATGATAGCTAAGGTACATGAGGGATGAGGCAAGGATGCTGATTGAGAAACACAGAATGAGTATTGGCACATTGACTGTCGGTATTTTTTTGTCGGTATTCCTTTCCATATCTCCCATACAGTAGCAATGTTTTGAGTTTGTTTCAAGACCCGCCTTTGGCGAGGCGAGGGATATTTTAGCTTCGCAAGGTCAGTCCGCCAGCTGGCGGACTGCGAAGCAAAGTTTTTCATCTGTAGAAAACCGGCTCTCCCTGTTACAATAGACACCATGAAGAAACATGTTGTATGGGGAATCCTTATTGTTTCCTTTGTCCTTTTTTCATTGGCTCCGATGTTTTATGAATTGTCTCAAAAAGAAAAACTTTCCGGCCGTACATTTGAACCGGTGCATAACTATGTTACGGATTACAATTTTTACCTGTCCCGGATCCGGGAGGGCATGGAAGGAAGGTGGACAGTCGTTGAACGGTATACGAGCGAACCGCACAGGGGATCGTTTATCCAGATCTTTTATCTTCTTTTAGGGAAACCGGCATCGGTTTTTTCCAATAAAATAATCGGAGCAACTATGGCGTATCACACGGCGCGGGTGCTGTGTGGGTTATTATTTCTTTTTCTTGTCGTACGCACGGTGCAGCGGACTTTTCATCCATTCCTGTGGCAGATTTTAGGGTTTCTGATTGTTGTGACGGCCGGTTCGATTCCTATCATCGTTTGGCTTCCTGAAAGCTGGCCTCCTGGCACTGATATTTTGCGTACCCTTGGAGGTTTTCGCTTTGGGATGTACATGTCGTGGTGGACGGTGATGGACAGTCTGCAGAGGATGACGTTTCTTCCGCACATCCTGTTTGGCCAGTCGCTGATGGTATTTCTTTTGGGCGATCTTTTTGACTGGAATCGCAGGCTGTATAAATATTCTCTCATGGTAAAATTTTTCAGCGCGTTTATCCTGGGCATGGTATTTCCTCCGGGATTTTTGTTTGTCGGAGCCACGTACGGCGTTATGAGTGTGCTGGAATTTTTGTTTGAGCCAAGGGAATGTCTTCGGTCAAAACCTCACAGGGCTGTTTGGTTTCGGGACTCGCTGATTCCGAGAATCAGCGTCATCTCAGGAGGGATTCCCACGCTTCTCTACTACTCTTTTATGCTGACCCTGGTTCCCTGGCGCCGGCTTATCGAGTTTGACGTACTGAATCCTACATGGTTTCCGCTTCCGGAGTATGGGTTAGCCATAGGACCGGTTCTCCTGTTTGGTACCATCGGCGCGCTCGTCAGCCTGATACAAAAAAAGAAACAGATGGTTGTGTTTGTTTCCTGGATTATCGCGTGGGCAGTTCTTCTTTTTGTTTTTACCCATATTCCTCAGCAGTCAGCGTTGCGGTTTACGGAAGTGGCTGTGCAGGTACCGCTGGGGATACTGACTGTGTATTTGTTTTATCAAATTTGGTGCGTTAGTATCATCAGGTCGCCCTGCTTAGCGGGGCTCCCCGCGCGTTTCATCCAACGCGCACGCGCCTTCCCCCTGCTCGCGCTCAGCATAGGAAAGATTTTTTCGCTCACAGTGCCAATACTCCTCATTGTGTTGGGTCTTGGTATTATGTACTGTTCTTACCTCTGGCAAAAGGATTTTGTCAATCAAAAAGTTGCTGCCGGCTGGCCGGCCGTGCCCATGAAAAATGTCATGGTCTACCCGATAACGGGATTTACTGACGCGCTTGCTTTTATAGAAAAGCACACGCCGGAGGACGCTGTTATCCTTTCGGACCTCACTGCCGGGAATTACATACCCAGCCATAGCGGGAAGACTGTATTTGTCGGACACGATAATACGTTTGCCAAAGAAAAGAAATTATTAGATACAGAGCGGTTTTACAAAGGGGAGATGAACCAGGGACAAGCCTATGCCTGGCTTTCACAAAACCGCATAACCTATGTCTTTTTCGGACCGCAGGAAAGAGAATGGGGGGAAGACATTGCCGCTCTCTACCCGTTTTTGCGCGAAGTGTACAAAAATAATGATGTGACGGTGTATTTCATTCCTGCCGGACTGCAATAAATTGCACTGTATATGTTTTTTTCTTCCTACCCATCCCATCAAGCGCGTGTTGTTGAGCCGTACCTATCCTTTTACTGCAGAGTTTTAGACTTCGGGTGCGGGGATATGGCCTTAGATCATCTGCTTCTTTCAAAAAATCCGCTTCTTCACCTCACCGGTGTCGATGTGGTTCCTTTTAAACAACCGCACATGAAACGATTACTATTCAGGCAGTATGCGGGGGACCGTCTGCCGTTTGGCAACCAATCGTTTGATGCGGTGTTTTCCTACCACGTATTCCACCACACTAAAGATCCGTTTACCTCCCTTGGCGAGTGTACGCGGGTTTGTAGGCACCGAATCATCATGGTGGAACCGGTTTTNNCGTATGAACAGGTGTGTCTGTTGTCGCCAAACATCATTCACTCTCCTTAAAACGCAGAGGAATGGGTGGAGGATCAAGAAGTGTCAGATGTGTGGACTGGTTCAGGTGGTCCCCATGCCTTCAAGAAAAGCAATCAGTGCATTGTATTTTCATGATTGGGAGCACTTTTCTGCCTACCAAAGCCAACGGCCAGCTCACCAGACATATTTTAGACAGTTCCTCTCTTATGTACTTCAAAAAGCATCAAAGAAACGATCTCTTTGTCTCTTAGACATAGGGTCAGCAACCGGTATTCTTCTTTCAGCAGCCAAAGAACAAGGGATGAGTGCTGTCGGCGTGGATGTGTCCCATGATGCGGTTTCCTATTGCACCAAACACGGATTGACTGCGTATCAGGGAACACTTGCTGATGTTAGCGCACGGAAGACATGGCATCATGTATTTGATGTCGTGACCGCCTGCCAGGTGATTGAACATGAGCGGGATCCGTTGACCTTTTTCCGGACCGTTGCTCGCGTTTTGAAACCTGACGGCATCTGTATTGTCACCACCCCCAGCCACGATACGGTGTGGCAAAAAGTTATGGGAGTGCGGTGGATTGGGTATCAGCATCCGGAACATCTGTTCTTTTTTACGCCTGTCACGTTGCAACGTTTTATGGAAACAGCCGGTTTGACAGTCGCCCTGACCCGTCCGGATTTTTCCCGTCCGTACAGCGTAGGGTACGCCTTCCGGAGGCTCGGTGATTATATACCGGGACTACGGTGGTTCTTTCGTCCGTTTGAACGGTTGTTCCAAAACGTGCAAATTTCCGTTCCGTTTAACCCGTGGGGCGATTTTCTGCTTATCGGCCGAAACTCAATGGTTTGAGAGGGCAACAAAAATTCCGTTATTATACCAGCAGAAATCGCCAGTTTGATATTGACAGGAGTATTGTTTCAAATTATGATCCTTACAAATGAAGAGGTTACGTCGAAGCCAGAAATCGCGGATGTCAGAGATTTTAGGAAATATTTCAGTTGCGTGGTTTGCAGCCGGAGTTATAGCACCCATGTTTACATCACGCGGATCTGGAATTGATGTTTTGGCTTCACTTCTCATTGGAATAGTTATGACAGGAATATTCGGGAGCGCGTCCGTTGTCCTTATGAAAGGATTGAATGTATGATTGAGTGGAGTGCAACAAACATATTATTTTTAGCTTCTATCGTAAGCAGTATTACATTATTCATTATTTGGATTTTTTTCTTGAAAAGGTAAAGGAGTCGTATATGCAGTCAAGCGTTAACCCGCATCTGGCTATTGCCGCATTTACCATTGCCATTGCTGTGGGGATATTTATTTACTGGTCTTCATACCGGAAATAACTCGAATTTTCATGAACACCGTTTTCAATTTTTATTTTTTGTTTTCTCCTGCTACAATGGCACAATTCGAACCATGAAGTGCTACTTTTGCCGGCGACCACTCACATATTTTTTTACCAAAAACGGCTACCGGCTCTTCCGTTGTTCAATGTGCGGACTCGTGCAAACACATCTTGGAAAACCGTATACCCAATTCCTGAAAGATTTTTATACCACGGGATACTTTACCGGTGATGATGGAGCAGGAGCATATACCAATTATGCTAAAGACAAGCCGAATATCGTAAAAAACATGGGCGTGATCCTAGAGAGGATAAAACGCATAAAGCCAACCGGAACACTTCTTGATGCAGGATGTGCATACGGGTATTTTGTGGAACTGGCACTCACAAACGGGTTTGATGCGTATGGTTTTGACCCTTCTGCCTTTGCAGTGTCCCAAGTACCTACCGTATTGCACAAACGGATTGCCCAACATGCGGTATCAGAAGTTTCCTATAAAAAACAATCGTTTGACGTTATTTCGATGCTTGATGTGTTTGAACATTTGGCAGATCCCGTTGTGGATTTAGAACGTTTGCATAAATTACTGAAAGACGACGGGATTATCATTATCGCAACCGGCGATACGGATTCTCTGGCAGCAAAGGTTCTCAAACGGCGCTGGACATTCTATGTCCCGCCCCAGCATTTGTTTTTTTTCAACAAAAAAACCATAACACAAACACTTGACAAAGCCGGATTTGCACCCATTCTCTTTTTCCGTATCGGGAAGTGGCTATCCCTCTCCTATATGCTCCATTTGGCTCAGACCACAGGAGAAAGCAGGGTTGCCGCGGTATTTGAAAAAATAATTGATGCATTGCATCTGGGGTCACTGCCGCTCTATCTCCCGATGGGGGATAATATGGTGGTGATAGC
>DPYI01000053.1 GCA_003545435.1 Patescibacteria group bacterium
GTCCAGCAAAAAAAATTTTCATAAGAACAATTAAGACATATACGACCTATGTAATATATACGACAGGAATATCAGTATAGTTCGAACTGATATAGTTTGCAATGTTGTCAGAGAAAAAAGGCATGGTATACTTGGGAAGCGGTATTTGTTAAATCGTTAAATGGTTACATCGAAAATAATATTGATTAGCCCACCACATCTTACCTCACAACTTTTCAGTACTATTTGTACACGTTGTGAGGAGCGATTGTTGGTGGGTCCAAGAAACACTAANNAAGTGTTTCTAGGAGAGGAGTATTATGGACATCGTTTTAACTGACAAAAATTTTGATGTAGAGGTACTTAAAGCTGATAAGCCGGTGCTAGTGGATTTTTGGGCGCCGTGGTGCGGGCCGTGCAGGATGCAGGGGCCGATTGTTGAGGAGGTAGCCCGCCAGCTGGCGGGAAAATTCAAAGTAGGAAAAGTAAACGTCGATGAGAATCCGAAGATGGCTCAAAAATATACTATCATGTCGATTCCGACACTGATGATTTTTAAATCCGGAAAGTTGGTGAAACAGTTTACGGGAGTACAGGGCAAGGAAACACTGGTGGGAGAGCTGAATAAGTTTGTTAAATAAGCAAATCCGACAAATCTACAAATAAACAAATGAATATATAAATTATTACAATGATTTAATTATTGATTTGTAGATTTGAAATTTGTAGATTTGCATATTCATCATATGTATGATGTCATTATCATCGGTTCCGGACCTGCGGGTTACACTGCTGCGATTTATACATCGCGGGCGTTTTTGAAAACACTTGTTATTGCCGGGCCGCAACCGGGCGGACAGCTTACCACGACAACAGACGTTGAAAATTTCCCCGGGTTTCCGGAAGGGATACAAGGACCGGAGTTGCTGGATAAAATGCGGAAGCAGGCAGAGAGGTTTGGCAGTGGGATGGTGACAGACGTGGTTAATTCTGTCATTTCGACCCCGATTCAATCGGGGGAGAAATCCCTGCCTCGCCGGCAGGCAGGCCAACGGGATCCCTCGTCCGTTAGCCAACGGACTCGGGATGACAAGCAGAGGGGAAACACGTTCCTTATTCGAGGACAAGACAAAACATATGAGGCGCGGACAGTCATCATCGCAACCGGAGCGAGTGCAAAGACGTTGGGAATTCCGAGCGAGGAAAAATTCCGAGGGAAAGGAGTGAGCTACTGTGCAACCTGTGACGGATTTTTTTTCAAAGGGAAACACGTGGCGGTGCTGGGAGGCGGGGATACAGCGATGGAAGAAGCAATATTTCTTACGCGGTTTGCCGACAAAGTGACAATCATCCACAGAAGAGAAGAGTTTCGGGCATCGCCTATTATGGTTGAAGAAGCAAAAAAAGATTCGAAAATCAGATTTCTTCTGAATAAAGAAGTGGTGGAGTTTTACGGAGATGGTGTGCTGCGGGGAGTTCGTCTGCGAGATAAGACGAATGGGACGAATATGACCAATACGACGGAAGACGTAGAGCTTGACGGGGTATTTGTGGCGATCGGCCACGTACCGGCGACAGAATTTCTGAAAGGTTTCGTGGAGATGGATGAGAAAGGATACATCAGANNGCTGCGGGAGATTGTATGGACAGCAGGTATAGGCAAGCCATTGTTGCTGCGGGTATGGGCTGTATGGCTGGGATGGATGTAGAGAAATATTTATCTTAATAATCCTGTAATTTATAGAAAATACAGGATATTATTCCTGTAAATTTGACAAAATACAGGAAATATGATACTCTGTGTTCCTATGGAGATTAAACGTATCATTGAAAAACAGCTGGTTCAGCACATTTTAAAACAGAATCCCCCCATTCTTATTCTTTACGGACCGCGACGGGTCGGAAAAACGACCTTAACCGAAATAATTGTCTCACAACTAAAATTCCGTACGAAGATGGTTTACGGGGACGATCCGGATGTTCAACGGGAACTTGCGGGTATTGGACTCACCGGTATACAACAGTATGTTGCACAATATGATTTGGTTGTTTTTGATGAAGCACAATATATTCCAAATATCGGTGGCATCCTTAAATTGATTGCAGATCATGTGAAGGGTAAAAAAATTCTCGTGACAGGTTCATCGAGTCTGGATATCGCCAAAACAGTGTTAGAACCGTTAACAGGGCGAAAAAAGGTGTGGTATCTGTACCCCATAGCGGACGAAGAAGTGCGGGATACCACAATCCAGATACCAGAAACGACACTTTCTTCCTATTTGCGGTTTGGCATGTATCCCGTGGTATTAACTACCTTCGGAGAAGAAGAAAAAGGAGCATATTTACGGCAACTGTTGGAAGATTATGTATATAAAGATGCACTGAGGATCGTTGGGGAGAGAAATCGCGAACCGGTCAGGCGACTTCTGATTGCATTGGCGTACCAAGTCGGGCAGGAAGTCTCCTACACAGAGCTGTCTCGTACGGTTGGACTTGATTATAAAACAGTCATGAAATATCTCGATATTCTGGAGGAATGTTTTGTCCTCCTCCGTTTGCCTGCGTTTTCCAGAAATATGCGGACTGAACTCCGGAAATCACGGAAAATATATTTTGTCGACGTCGGAATACGCAATGCGCTTGTGGATTATTTTGTCCCGTTTGACAAACGCAACGACAGGGGGAGTCTCTGGGAAAATTGGGTAATCATGGAGAGGACAAAACACGATCACTACGCTCAACGGTCAGTCAAACGATATTTTTGGCGGACGCATGATCAGAAAGAAGTTGATTTAATAGAAGAAGAAGCGGGTCAGTTAACGGCAGTTGAAATTAAATGGAACCGCACAAGTCAAACGGTCGGTCAACATACATTTTGTACGCAGTATCCCGGAAGCAATGCGCTGTTTATTGATAGAGAGTCGTATCGGGGGAAGGAAGACTAAAAGAGATATTTGCAGTCGGGGACTGTGTGGATCTACACTATCGCCAGTGGACGCAGCTGCCGAGATGAGCTGTATGGCGGGGATGGATGTGGAGAAATATCTGGCTACACACCTAAATCCCGCCTAAATTCCTCATTGGCCCGTGGTCCTTTGCGGATAAGACTTCTAAAAAAGAGAGGGTTGCCAGATCCAATAATAACTTTCTCTTGATAATACACTTCGGGAACAGAAGTCTGGTATATGAAAGTCATCAATTTTCCACATTGAGTACCTTCAATTTGCTCCTCTTTCAATGTAATCGGTTGAGCAGTGCCGCCAAAAGTTCCATATTGTCTTGTGGCTTCCACAACCAGTTCATCAGAAAAAAGAGTAATCTCCGCTTGGTCAAACGGACCTAATTGACGTGTCTCTAATTCGTTCAGTTTGGAAAGTGTATCCATTCTAAGGTTTTGTAATAATTGTTCATGTTGGTTCATATGGCCCATAATACTCTCTCTCTCAAGAAGTCAACTTTTTGGGCTTTCCGTAAGAGTTCAGACTCCTGATACGATTTCGTCATTTCGAGCGCAAGCGAGAAACCCCGATTGGATCTCTCAGCTACTTCGTAGCCTCGAGATGACCATAGTTCTATCAGAAGACTGAACAGTTACGGCTTTCCGCTTGCCGGGAGTGCCAAACTGGCTCTTGACAATACCATTCATACTATAGTATGATTTATACTATATGGATACTATTGTTACTACCAATTTACGAATACCTCAATCTGCTTATTTTCAAGTAAAGGCGTTGGCTGGTGAATTGGGGATGAGCGTCAATGAATATATGACCTTTCTTATCAAATACACCACCCGCACACGGATGGCTGCGAAGGATGGTTCACTGTCTGTCGAAAAGAAACGTCAGGAACTCTGGGAAGCTATGGAGCGTATTTCTCAAATACAGAATAAGCCAATGGGATGGTCAGAAGAAGATGAAGCTATTTATTCCATATGACACGTGTATTTATAGACTCTAGTTTTTTTAAAGCGTTTGTTGATCCAAAAGATGACTTTCATACACGAGCGAAGGGTTTGTGGAAAAAATTTGTTTTTCATGGTCAATCACTTGTAACAAGCAATTATATCCTTGATGAAACGTATACCCTTATTCGTTGTAAATTACATCTCCAAAAAGCACTCCAGCTTCGCGGGATTCTTTCTCATGATGCCCTCAATCTCGATGTCATTCGCGTCACGGTTGATGATGATGCTTGCGCATGGGGATGGTTTGAGAAAAATTGGAGCAAACTTTCATTTACTGATTGCGTGAGCTTTGCAGTCATGAAGCGAATAGGGCTTACAGATGTTGCTACATTTGATACGCATTTTAAACGGGCAGGATTTACTATTGTCAATACTACATAATCAGCGTCTTCGTGCTGTATAATACAGTCATGGCATTACCCAAACCACGGCAATATACAGGGAGTATAACGAAGAAACTTCAGCTTACAAAAACTGTGTTTCAGTTTTTTATTCAAAACCAACAACCTAACCCCCTCCTTTTTACTCCCGGACAATATGCGACGTTCATCATTGATCCTCAAACGCGCAGGCAGTACACGTTTTGCAGTGCTCCGAACCCGTCATCATTTGAACTGATTGTTGACGTTTCTCCCATGGGGGTTGGGTCAAGATATTTTCTTGAGAGAAAGGAAGGGGATAGAGTAGAGTTTTTGGCACCTTTTGGAAATTTTACGCTGTCCGAAAATCCGCTGAAGAAAGTTTTTGTGGCAACCGGCACCGGGATAGCACCTTTCCGTTCAATGCTATTAAACGGAAAGGAAATTTCAAATTGTTCGTTATACTGGGGTTTGCGGTATGAGGATGATGTGTACTGGGATCAGGAGTTTCAAACCCTTGCAGGGCAGTACACGGGCTTCCAGTATTTCCTCGTTTTGAGCAAACCGAGTCAAAATTGGCAAGGGCTGACCGGTCATATTACAGAACATGTTCTTAAAAATCCCTCCTTCATCCCGACACACGTCGGGACTTCGGCGGGCGAGGGAGAAAACCTTCAAAATAGCGAGTTTTACCTTTGCGGGAATAATGCGATGATTACTGAGATGAAAAACAGGCTATCGGCCAAAAATGTTAGAAATGAACGGATTAAAATAGACTTATTTTATTAAAATTAACCGTATTAATGGATATTAATAATACTCAATAAAATACCAACCTATAATTTAAGAGATATGTGGAGGTCCAAACTCCAGATAAACATTTTTTCTCAAATCATCTTGTTGTTGAGTGAGTAAATGAGGATTTTTTAATGTCGGTGGCGCGGTGCCGGAAACAAGGTCAAGAAGCTGAGAGACACTAGGAACTTTATCTTTTTCTAATATACTTTGAAGTATTTGTTGTCTAATCTCACTAGTTCCTCCAGTACGGAGATATGCAAATCGGCTGTTGGATTCAGCAAGTTGTTGATTTAATTTCTCCTCTGTTTCATGAGGGTTTTTTTCAGGTTCAACAGGTTTCATATAGCTTGTATTATAAATCTAAACGTGTATACAATCAATACATAAAAAGACATATTGTCCTTTGAGGGAAGGAATGGTAGTATTAAAATTCATTACTCTATGAGAAGCTCCGGCATTATAAACAATCCATTTACCAACGCGACGACTCAGCTGCGAAAAGCAGGAAAGATAGTGAGAGATAAAGATACAAAGACACCCGCTTCGCGCCCGCTCCGGCGGGGCGAGGCGAGTCGAGGAGCGAACGCGAGTCGAGGCGGGCAAAGAGAAACGATTGAT
>DPYI01000008.1 GCA_003545435.1 Patescibacteria group bacterium
AAAGCGTCGTTGGTCAACTAAACGATCTTGATTTCCCTGATACGTCGTACCCTTCCATGAGATGACCCCTGTATAGATAGGGTTCGTCAGCATACTATGCACGAATACCTTCGTGAACTTTTTGTTTGATCGCCTGCGATATCCCATGCTATTTAGCCGTTTTGCAATCTTTTCCAGTGGTTCATGTTCTTCGTCATATAACGCAAAAGCCTTTTTGACGCACGTTGCATGAGGTTCGTCAGGCCCAAGGGCACCATTCACCTTTTTATACCCAAATGGAGCGTTCCCGCCCGGGTATCCGCCTTTTTCTAATTTTCCCTGCTGGCCCTTCTTTACTTTCTGGGAAAGCGCTTGTGAGTAATTTTTCGCTTTCGCGGCGAGAATATCAAAGAGAAAAATGTCATTCGGAGACGTTTCCTTATCGAGAGTAAGTTTTTCCTGAACAAAATGCCCCACATACCCGCTGTTGTTTATGTGATCCAACAGGTCGACTTTGTCCTTGTCGTTTCTCGTAAACCGGTCGATTTCCTCAAATAAGATATGCTTGATCTCTGGGTGTTGTCCTAAAAATACCCACATCTGCTGATAGTAGATGCGGTCACGTTTACTGGCGCTTTCCGCGACGACAAACTCTTTGATAATCTTCAGCCCTTTCTTATCTGCATACTCCTGCATGTTTTTGGACTGCATGGGAAGCGTGTGGCCGGTACGCTCCTGATCTTTTGTACTCACGCGCGCGTAGGCAACAGCGAAATTGAGATCTGAAGTCATATCTATCTCCTTTCCATCTAAAAAGGGTCGCCGAGTTGCAACCAGCAAGATCGCTCCTACTGTCTCGACGACCCATTAAAAAAGCGATCAAAAAGCTGGTTGCAATTTTTATTATAAGCGCTTGTCATGCGTTTACAATAAGTCAGTTTCCCGTTTATTTCTTCCCCGATCTTCTCTTAAAAACACCAACAAAGTATTTCGCCGGAGTTTTGGTTATTTTCCCCTCTCTTTTCGCGATCAACGTGATTGAGAGGCATTCATAAAGAAAATCTGGCTTATTCTCCCGCGCACATTTGAGGTAAAAATTGAGGTTTTTGAGATCGCCTAGTTTTTCAGCTAACTCTCGGGCATAGTATTTAACCTGCTCCTCTTTCTTTTCAAGGTCAACGTTAACGTTTAACGTAGTAACGTTGTTTGAATTATATTTATCAACGTTGTTAACGTTGGAAGAGTTGACGGGGTTTCGGGTCTGAAGGATTTCGCCGACTGATTGAGTTTGGTTTACTCGTGAGCTGATATCCATATCATATTTTCTATAAACGGCCGTTTTGATCTGATTTCTTGAAACAAATTAGCCTCAATTTCCAAGAGATTTGTCTAAATCCTTGAGCCGTTGGACGAATACTTTTCTCATCATCTGGCCTTTGGTTGGAAAATACGGAAAAAGAGGGCAAATAGGTGACGTACACTTTATATAGCTATCTTTGAACAGGCCGCAACAGTCCGCACAACGAAGGTGTACGCACAGCCGGATCTCACGGTTCTCGTCTAGTTGTTGCTTATATTTTATTTTCTCTCTTTTTGTCATAGGCAGTATCGATAAAGTTAGTATTTGATTACACACCAGCATATACTCGGTCCTTTAATGACCGGATGGCTTCAGCATATGTTTTTGGTTCAACCGAGCCTTTTTTGTTATAAAACTCCTTCACGGCGATCTTGCAAGCTAACGGATTAGAGAATACGAAAAAACATCGCGGTGAATCCGGAGATCGCCTCATACCAATAAGCTCAATACCCTTTGTGAGAAAATAGGCCGCCATGTAGAGATCGGGGGTGGGATAGTCAAGCATTATATTTTTTTTCTCCATTTGCATTTAACGTTTGCCGGTCTTCTCGATCGAATTGGTCGAGTAAATCGAATAACTTTGAAAGTCGTCCAAGCGCATCTTTTGCCTCGTCTGCCTGAAGCTCAAATCCATACTCTTCTCGAAAAAAGTTTGTAAACTGCGTAGGGTTGTCCGATTGCGTTTTCATATCCATGCTCTGGGTTGAGTATGAATCAAGTGTTTTGGGGTGTGATAGGAGGCGGAATTGGGGAGTTATTGGGGAATTAAAACAACGTATTTCCTTCAAGCAGTTTATATCCCTTTCCTGTTGAAACAATCAATTTAGTCAGTTTTCCCTTCATTCGCAATCTTTCTTTCACGTCTTTGATATTCTCATACACCAAGTGTTTATTTCTTATAAGGCTCACAGACGCGGGACTTTCGTAAACATCCGAGCTTCTGTAGTAAATGATTTCCTGTAATGTTAATTCATGTTTTGGATTTTTCATAAACGCTTTTAGAAGGTGGAACAATCCTCTGCTGGGAGTAAGCCGGGTTGAGTTATCCAAACAGTAGGCCTCTCCGGTATTGAGATTAAGACTAAATACTCCGTAATTGAGTACATCTCCACTGAGGATATCCCGTACCCATTGATAGCATTTTTTAAGTAGGGGTTTGTTTATTATTTTGGTTAACGCAAACCAGGACTCATTTTCGTCAGGCCCAATGTCCGAGGAGATCACTTTGTTTTTAGTCAACTCTTCGATTAGTTGATAATCTGGAGTATCAAAAACGCTCTTTGGAATCCTGACCGGAGTATCTGAATGTAGCGAGTAGTATTCTTTAAAATATTCTGATATTGACGATTCAAGGAGCGAAAGCGGGACTTTTATCTTATCTCCGAGCATTTCCTGATCAAGTAAAATTGCCTTCAGAACGCTCAATGCTGATTTTTCAGATAATAAGGCTCTAATGTCGTATGGAATATTCATTTTCATCTCGCTCCTTACTCACCTAATTCTATCAAAAAGTAGTATAATTCTGCTAAACAAGCGATGAAGATGTAAACAGAACCGTATATGTATACTCCGAATAAATCAATCATTGATAACGATAAAATAAAACTCTTCAGCGAGCTAAAAAACATTCTCAATGACCAACCCAGCCATTTTGATGTTGCGACCGGCTATTTTAATGTTGGAGGCTTCGAGTTAATTGCCCACGAGATACAGGGAGTTAAGCAATTCCGGCTTCTTTTAGGTCATTCTCCGGTCGTTGATGACAAAGTAAAACCGGACTTATTTGAACCAGTCGCTTTTTATAAAACAAATCTTAAAGAAGATCTCGAGAATGAGGAGTTTACGTCCACAAAGTCGCAGACGGTCAAGGAGCTTATAGCCTTCCTAGAAAAGCGGGGTGTTGAAGTTAAACTTCTGGAACGGCCATTCTTACATGGCAAAGCGTATATTTTTGACGATTTAGCTATCATTGGCTCGAGCAACTTTACCTATTCCGGTCTTGCCGGAAACACAGAACTAAATGCGGTACTCATTGATCCTCATCCCGTGTATGTCAAAAAGGAATGGTTTGATAAGTTTTGGGAGAAAGCCTGGGATTTTAAGGCAGAACTCATTGAGATATTAAAAAGCTCTAAGTTGGGTACGAGAGAATATACGCCGTATGAAATCTATATAAAAGCTCTGTACGAGCTTCAACGAAAAGACCTAGAGCCGACAAATGTCCCTAAAAGCGATAGTTTGCCGGATAGCGTCGTTAATTTAGCAACATTTCAGGAAGACGCGGTGAATCGCGTGTATTCTTCACTGACCAACTACAACGGCGTATTGGTTGCTGACTCCGTCGGTTTAGGGAAAACATGGATAGCTAAAAAAGTCATTGAGGATTTCGGGTTCTACAGACGGCGAAAGTTTCTCGTTATATGTCCTGCCCAACTTCATCGTATGTGGCAGGTGGAGCTCAAGGATTTAGGGGTTTCCGAAAACATCATCCATCAGGAATATCTGGGCGGAGAAGGTTTAGACATCATCGATCTGGAGAAACGCCATCAGATAAAACTGGCTGATATTTCGCTCATAGTCATTGATGAATCGCATAACTTCCGTAACCCCATATCAAATCGTTATGAGAATCTTTTTTCCCTTATAGAAAAAATCCGTTCGTATGGCAAAACTCTAAAAGTTATCCTCATGACCGCAACTCCGATGAATAACACGATCTGGGATTTCTATTTTCAGCTTATGCTTATAGGCCAGAACAATAAACGTATGTTTATTAAACAGGGTATATTTGACCTCCAAAAAGAGTTTAGTAAGGCCCAAAAGGGCAACACCAATCATATAAACGATGTCTTACAGTCAATTTCTATCCGTAGGACGCGTCAGTATATCAAAGAAAATTATCATGATGCGAAGTTCAAAACCGAATCCGGTGAATACAGAAAAATCGTGTTTCCTGAACGGAAGCTCGAAGAAGTACATTATTCTCTGGACAAAGCCTATGACGGTTTGTACGCCGAAATTTCACGAAAGATTGATGCTGATCTCACTCTTGCTTATTACAAACTTTCCGATTATAAAATCTCCGAGAAAAAAGACATGGTGGAAGTGCAGAGAGGTGTGGCTCTTGCCGGTATTTTCCAAACAGTGCTTCTCAAGCGATTAGAGAGTTCTGTCGAGGCCTTTCGTAAAAGCGTCAGAAGCCATAAAGAGTTTTTACTAGAGTTTAAGAAAGTTGTTCAAAAAGGGAAGATACTCCGCAAAAAGTTTTTCGAAAAATACATTAATAGTCTGGATGAGTCAATCGAAGAAGTGGAAGGTCTGGGCGAGTTTGGCAAGAATCTGGAAGATATAGACCTAAAGGACTACGACAAGGAAAAATTGTTTATCGATATTGACCAAGACATCGCTGTTTTTTCAAGTATCTATGAAGACATAAAAAATATCGACGAAAGTCAGGATGCAAAACTTATTAAGTTTAAGGAGCATTTACTTCAAAATCTCAAACATGAAAAGGCGGTTATCTTTTCCTATTACTCCGACACGGTTCGCTATGTGTCCCAAGCGTTAAATAACGATGCTGATTTTATGAAGAAGTTCGGTAAAAAAATTGCGTTCGTTACCGGTAGCAATTCGGCAAGCGAACGACAAACTCTTCTTGAAGATTTTTTGAATGGAACATTGGATGTCATTATTTCGACGGATATTCTTTCAGAGGGACAAAACCTACAAAAAGCAAAAACTATGACGAATTATGATTTACATTGGAATCCGGTCAGGATGATTCAACGGGCAGGAAGAATTGACCGCATTGGATCACCATTTAAGGAAATTACGATTTATAATTTTTATCCGGAAGATGAGCTGGAATCACTCCTTGACCTTGTAGAAACGTTACATAAGAAAATCATGATGATAAATGACACCATTGGTCTGGACGCTTCCGTCCTAGGCGAACAGATTAACCCGAAAGTATTTGGCATCATCCGCGATTTGAAAAGTGATGAGGAAGAAACAAAAGATAAAACAGTCGAGCTACTGGAAGCAGAACAATTCGGAGGCGGAGAACTTTTCTTTCAACCTCTGAAAAATTTCGGATTAGACAAACTTCCTGCATTTGCTGACGGATTACCTCATGGTATCCAAAGCGGATTACGGAGAGGCTATCGGGGAATATTCTTTTATTTTCAGTACACCGAGGAATATCATTTCTGGTACCTGTACGATTTGATTGATAAGGATTTTAAGACCAACAAAACAGAAATTTTGGAGTTTATCACCTGTAAGCAGGATGAACGGCGCGTTGTTCCCGACGATTTCGATGTGTATTCGGCATATAAGGATGTACAAAATCGTATTGGAGAACTTTTTAATGAAACGCGATTTGAGGTAGAAATGCGTACGCCCTCCGGTACGAAGGAAAAATTTTTAATAGACATGCGTGACGAATTAGAGCATATAAAGACAGAGGTTTTATTTGAGGAAGATCACAAGGAAAGAGCAAAAATAGAGGAAATAGTGACTAAAATCAACGAAGTGAATTTTACAAAGAAGCGCTTGCAGTATTTGAGGCGCTTTTGGCAGTCATACAAGAAAACACATCAAAACTGGCGTAAGCTTGTAGCACAGATCGGTACGTTTTTATCAGACAAGGTTGAAACTCCGACGGAAATTATTGAGGAATTTAACGAAAAGAAACTAAAACTTATTTGTGTAGACTTTATTTCGTGAAACATGAGATCACAACTAAATTTAGACGAGTTTATTCCGGCCATGGACACACCGGAGGCGGTGTATACATTATTTGACTCCTTAGGATATAAGGTTCTTGACTCTCATCTCAAAACGAGCCCTTCTGTTTATAACCTGCCTCTCAAAGAGGCCGCACTGGTAGAGAAAATTTACGCCGTTGCCAATTACGATCGGCGTTTTCAAATACTTCTTTTTAAACTCAAAGAAGATAGCAAGGAAGCTATCCGGACAATACCGGAAAAAATACTACGTGAGGTTGACTACCCTTTTATTATTTTTACACCAGATTATAAAACATATACATTTACTCTTGTTGAAAAAGTCCGTGAGGGACCCGGAGAGTTTAAACGGAAACTTACTAAACTTATCGTTGATAGATTTAATACTTATTACACTGATAAAGATGTTATTTCTAATTTTTCCCTTCAAGCAGAATCTACTAATCCATTGGAAATATTCAAAACTATACAGAAAGCAATGTCTGTTGAGCGTGTAACTGAAAAGTTTTTCAAAGAGTATAAAGAAGTATTCTTTTATCTAAAATCAAGGTTTGCCAAGCAGGTTAACGATACAAGATTGGGTCATGATTTTACTCAACAGTTAATGAACCGCGTAATGTTCCTATATTTTATTGCTAAGAAAAGATGGATTAGTGACGATATTCATTTCTTGAAGAATTTTTGGACTACATATACTAAGTCAAAGAAACTAAAAAATTCTTTCTACTCTGAATGGTTATCTGTTTTGTTTTTTGAGGCGTTTAATAATAAATTTTTCCCTAAGAGCTACTTTTCTAAAGAATTAAATTCTATGCTCCAACTATCACCCTACTTAAACGGAGGTTTATTTACTGAGCAACGTTTAGATAGTGTCGGCATTATAGTTTTAGATGATGATTTCTTAAAGATTTATAACTTCTTTAATCGCTATAATTTTACTATCCGTGAAGATCTTCCTCTTGAAGAAGAAGTTGCTGTAGACCCGGAAATGATTGGTAAAGTATATGAAAGCTTGGTTAATCTATCAGAATCTTCTGACGAACGCGGTGATGCAGGAATTTTCTATACTCCTAGAGCGGAAATTGATTTTATGTGTAGGCTAAGCCTTGTCGAGTATTTAGATCAGCATATAGCACCAACCCCCTCTAAAGATGATATTTATAAACTTGTTTTTGCAAAGTCAGAGAGTGAATCAATGGAAGCAATTGAACATCTAAAGGTTTCCGCTGGTTGGCCTAATTTTTTGGAAGAAACTCTAGATAACTTATCTGTAGTTGATCCAGCTGTAGGTAGTGGTTCTTTTTTAGTCGGGATGCTTATGGTTTTATCCGAGCTTTATAAATTAATTTATAGAGACGTCGGTCGAAATATCGATGATTTTGAAATTAAGAAGCAAATAATCGGCAGAAGTCTTTACGGGATTGATGTTATGGAATGGGCCGTGCATGTTTGTGAGCTTCGTCTTTGGCTCCAGCTGGTTGTGGAAGCAGATATTCCCCTAAATGAAAGGAAAACTAGTCCTTTGTTGCCAAATCTTACATTTAAGATACGCCAGGGAGATAGTTTAGTTGAGGAAGTCGGAGGAGTAAATCTTTCAATGAGAAACAGGAGCGCATTAAATTCAGTTATAAAACGGAAAATTACAATATTAAAACAAGCAAAGTATGATTATTTTTATAACAATCGTTCCTCAAAATATTATCAGTCAGAAGCTCTTTTGAAACAAGAAGAACAATTGATTTTTCAAATGATTCTTGACGAAAGAATAATGCAGATTAGAAATGAAATTATTGATCTGGAAAATATACGTAAGCAAGAGACTCTATCATTACCCGGCATGGAAGTTAAAAAAAGCACAGAACAAAAGGATTTATTTGAAGAAAGTAATAAAAAGTTGAAAGAAACTAAGGCGTCAGAAATAGAGTTTATTTCTGAATTAAGAAAAAATATTAAAACCAATAAGCCTTTTATTTGGGATATAGATTTTGTAGAGATATTTGCAGATGAAAATGAGAGGGGTTTTGATATAGTAATTGGTAATCCTCCTTATGTACGGCAAGAAAAAATATCTGATCCGAGGCTTCCTAAAGAAAAAGTAACGATAGAAAATAAGAAGGAATACAAGGAAAAATTAATACAGTCTGTTCGAGCTCGATTCCCTTGGATGAGCACTCTTAACAAAAAATCCGATTTGTATGTTTACTTCTTTTTTCATGGTTTATCATTGCTTAATTCCTTAGGTACATTATGTTTCATTACTTCTAATTCATGGCTTGACGTGGGGTATGGTGCAAATTTACAGGATTTTTTACTTGAACATGTACAGGTAAAAGCAATTTTTGATAATCAGGCAAAACGGAGTTTTAAATCCGCTGATGTAAATACAGTTATCACACTATTGGGTTCGCCGGACAAACATGAGAATACGCATTCCGGAAATAGAGTTAAATTCGTCATGTTTAAAAGGTCTTTTGATGAAGTTGTTAACACTTCTAATCTTATAAGGATAGACAATGCGTTACATATTTTGTCCGATAGTAATTTAAGAGTTTTTCCCGCAACCCAATATGAATTAATGAGAGATGGATGGGAGTATCCAGACACTACCCCCGAATCTCAAAAGGAATCATACACTTTTAGTGTAGGAAAATACGCAGGTAATAAATGGGGTGGAAAATTTTTAAGAGCTCCTGATATTTACTTTACTTGTTTAGCAAGACAAAACGGACATGAAGTATTACTTGGAAGCTTATTTGACGGTGAGAGATATCTTAATACAGGTGGAGCCGATGGTTTTTTTATTTTAACAGATGTCAAAAAGATTGACGATACATATTCTGAAATTACAAACACATCTATAGAGGGTAAAAAAAACGGTTATCCAAAATTTCGTATAGAAAATAAGTACCTTAAATCTTTAATCAAGGATGTTACTAAAGACAATAAAAGAATAGAAATAAAAAAACCTGATGCTTGGGTTCTTAATATTGAAGATAGTAAACCTGATATAGAAACTACAAAATACATTCTGTGGGGTGAAAAAGTTGGTTTCAATAAGAGGTCAGTTACCAAAAATCAGAAACCGTGGTATAAACCTACACGACAAATGCAAAGATCTGGAAAAATACTTTTTCCTCGAAGTTTTAATGAAAGTCATATTATTTTTTATAACCCAAGGGAATTTATCGCTCTACGTTTCTATCGGTTGTATCCCAAGGAAAAAATTAGTATTATTCCAATTCTTGCAATCCTAAATACTAGTTACTTTGGCTTGCTGATGGAACTATGCGCCCCCGGAAATTTAGGACTAGGTGCACTTGACGTTACAATGGCTAGTTTTTTACGGCTGAAAATTCCCTACAATTATTCAGCAAGGACTAAGTTAGAAAATGCTTTTCAGGCAATAAAGGATAGAAAAATCGTTTCTGTTTATGAAGAAACGGGAATTAATCCACAAAAGAATATTCGGGAACAAAAACCAGAACCATTACCGGATCGAAAAATACTAGACGATATTGTTTTCAGCATATTAGACCTGACAGTAGAGGAACGAAATGAGGTTTATTGGTCCCTTTGCGAGCTTGTTAGAAATCGTCTTGAGAAAGCTAAAAGTCTATAACGACTCTACAGTCTCACGCCAAAACAAATTGAAATTGTAAAATAATTATATTTGCTTTATTAAGTATAAATTAGAAACAAAAAAGTAATTGTTTTGATATAATATAAACGATATGCAATTAACTTGGATAAAAAATCAAAACAATAATCAATGGTTTGATCTCTTAAGGCTTAATTTAGACGCCCCTTATTTTCAGGATAAGTATGGTGTATATATTGTTTGGTACTCTGGCCCATCAGAAGCACGAGTAATTAGAATTGGGCAAGGACATATAGGAACACGGTTAAAAGAGCATCGTGTCAACCCTGAAATTACTAGATATTCTTATTCAGGCCAACTAAAGGTGACATGGGCCATTGTTATTGAAGAATATAGAGATGGAATTGAGGCATTCTTATTTGACTCATATAAACCATTAGTTGGTGAAAGATCTCCCGATGTTCAACCAATTCCTGTAAATTTAATATGAACATTAATTTTAGTTCAATAATTAGTACGCTAGTTGGCCCCTTAGTTGTCGGTCTTGTTATTTGGTGGGTGAACAAAAATGACTCTGATAAAAGAGTAAAAAACGAAGCCATTAGAGATATTATGTATTATAGAGGAGACTATTCAACTCCAGAATTTCGTAGATCCCTAAACAAAGTTTCTATAACATTCCATAAGGACGAGGAAATAAGACAACAGATTCGTAAGTTATATGAAGATATTAATAATCCTATAAACACTACGCTAACCGTAAACAGAAAAATAGTAAGTTTAATTTATAATTTATGTCATAAAAACGGATTCGAAGGTATTACGGAATATGATATTGATCAAGCGTTCCCTGAGAGGCAAACGCCAGCACCAAGTCCATTGCCGCAAGAATCTTTGGGAAAACAATCAAAAAAATTAGTAGTTAAAAATGGAAAAAAAGTAAAGTAGTTTTTATTTTTCCCCCCTTAAATCAATCCGGTGATAGTGCGAGCCGGACGGGACGTGGCTATCAATAACTTCTGTCGTCGTATAGAGTTGCCGATACTCTTTACCATTAATCTCCAAGTAGCCGTAATCAGGATTATCCGGCCGTGGTTCAGAAACAAAACGAACAAAGCCTTGGGATCGTATAACGACATACGAAGTGATCGCGGAAACAAGAACAACAAATAGTGTTGCTCCGAGAAACATGAGAAACCGTTTCATAGCACCCTCCTTTGCGGTTCCCCTTAGATGCAGAAAAGGGCATACCGCCTACTATCCTCGACAGTGACGTTTCAGAGTTCGGACGATATGCCCATCAATGCTCTGAAACGCCACCCGGGTTAGCGGGCTATTGTCACTGTCGAGGATGATTTATATTCTACTGAAAGTGTACTAGAAGGGCGTGGGTATTTCAACGAGTATGCGAGGGGTATAATTTGATATATTTAATCTTTTCAAGCAATGAAGTTTAGTCTACTTGTGTGTCAATATTGTTAGCCGGAGTAAACTTGTCGTATTCATCCGCAGTAATATCTTGAACTACACCCCAATCAAAATCAAGATCTTTCATTGTTCCCATATTTTCAACATGATGGGTAGTTTTCGATCTTATATCAATTAAATAGACATGACCCCGACCCCGATGTGGATGATGAACGAGTTTATAATTTTTACCAAGTTCACTCACAGGATATAATTTCCGATATTTGCTAATTAAAGTCTTTTTCTTCACTATTTTTTCCAACACCGGAGCGAACGTAATAGCAGAAAACAACGCAGCTATACCTACGCATACTGCCTGAAAAGACTCTGCAAGATTTTTTATGTCAGTGGTGGTTGAGATACTCATAGATAACGAATGTATTATACGCTCAATTATAATCCCAATAAGAAAGGGTAATACGATAAGTTTAAGCATAGACACCTTAGATAGTACTCGATCAGACTATTTTTGGGAAGCTGTTTTACGAGGAGCAAACAAGCCACAAACCATATTCTGTCCAAATCCTACTGTGAACAAGTCCGGTCCTTGCTAAACGATCACTGTCATCCGGTATCAAAGGAAAGCATGTTTTGAATTAGAATCTGCGATTAATTGATAAAAAAGAGAGGAGAGGTAAAGAGCCCGAAGGGTAAAAAAAGAAGGAGAATAAAAATCTCGAAGAAGGAAAAAATAAACAACAAGTGGCTAACCAACAACCAATACACTCGCTCGCTTCGTTCGCTCGTCAATCCAACACGCTAAAAGGACGTTCAAATAGGACTCCAAGGTCACAACATAGTGATAAAAACAGACTATGACCTATAGTTTGATATTTGAGTTATTATATGTTAATATACTCCCACTAAATAAAACAGATTTGGGCTTACTAGCAGCCTAACTTTTGTTCATTTAGACCAGTTTATTCTTGCACTTTAATAATTGCGGTTGTTTACGGACAGTATTTTAGATATCAAAGATTATCTTGATGTTTAAAACCCCTGTCCGTAAATTCATTTCGATAAGGAGAAAAAAGATGGCAGAACGACAGATCGCATTCAAGTACGAAGGTCAACGGTTCGTTGTTGATCAAAAGGCATACGATTTGAACCGAATCGTGTTGCCGGATGGCCGCATGCTCGAAGCCAACTCGTGGCTGGAATCCATGCCGCCGCAACCCAAAGGCCTGCACGAGGTCCTGCATCTCTTCAAGGACCTGGAGCCCGAGGAAATCGCCAAGCAGTTGAACGCCATTTTGGCAGTGGAGGTGATCGTACACTAATTCAAACATCTTCGATTTACCATACATATTCATCTCTACTTGTTAGGAGGAACTATGGATACAAAAGATTTGGGAACTGGCATCTATGCTGGGGTGACCTATCATGTGATTGAAAAAGGTGGGAAGAAGTACATCTCTCCCGACCCCAACTTCTTGTCTATGTTCACACAGAATGGTGCTAATTTGCATCTCCTTGATGACATCGGAGACAAGGATCCCGATGAAGTCATGGAGGCGCTTTTCGCTACCATGAAGAAACCAGAGTGAGAAGCTTGCCTCGAATATCCAGTTAGAAAAAATTACCGCAATAACGAAGTGCAAATACACCCTCCGACCGATTTTTGGTCATTCCGAAAGGAAAAATTGTGAGGGTGTTTTTGCTGTTTATCAACTAAAAGAGCTAGCAAAGAGATTAAACATAAAATGAATAACCTGAAACGTAAAACCAAACTGTTACCGTCCATACAGTTCACCTCTCCATAAAGAAATTATAATGGCATGAGCTAACGGCTCCTGCACTCGCTCGCTTCGCTCGCTCGTTCGGGGAAGGAGGCGGATCGCTGGTAACGCTTGCGGACACCGCCAAAGGCGGGGACCGCACAAGGCCGCTTCGCGGCCTTGACGCTTCGTGCCGGGGACGGCACGATAACAGCGACCCGCCATTGTCGCGCACTCTCGCCCCGACTTACTGTCGGGGCTCGTAACGGTGACTGCTGTCACCGGTACCGTGCGCGTTTAATAAAAAAGGGAAACTGTCGTTGATTTTAATTAGCCCCCTACGCTCGGATTGGATACCCCCTAGGAACCACCCTCTCGCTCACTTCGGGGGCAGGAAACGCCTCACACTCACTCGGTATCCCAGTATGCCCTTCGGGTTCGCTTCGCTCGGCCATCGGAAAAAGTATTTTTCCGACGTCCATTACTGGGGATACCTTCGCTGTCGTACACGCGCGCGTGTACGACGTGTTCGGCGTTCCTATAAAAAAGTGTTGAACACTTTTTTGCCACCCTTCGTAGCCTTCCTAGAGCGGTGTTATTACGAAGGGTGGCACTACGTTGGGCAAGACACATTCCAATGCCCCACCCACCCAACTCTTTATTTGTGCTCCTTACCCCCCGCTTAGGGCGTATAGGGCGCCCTAGGGGGCGCCTCGCCCTAGTTGGTTCTTTTCTATCAGCTCTCCTTCTCCCTTCCGTCGCCCTTCCGGACGTTTTTATTGTTATTCTTCTCATTCTGTTTCGGGCTAGGGGGCTACGCCATGAGTAGTGATTTATCATCTTACGCCCTATCGGGGGGTTCTCCGCGCCCCTTTCCGCGCGTGTTGTAGGGCGCGCGGTGCCTTCCCCCTTTCTGCCCGTCCTAGCCCTCGCGCATTATTCCTTAGCGCGCTCGGTCTGGTCGGGCTAGTTGGGGGACTACCCTCCGCGTCGTTTATCGTACCCCTTTCCGTTCTATCAACTCTCTTGAACCTCGATTGGCGTGCCGCGTTGGATTTCCCTTTTAATGTTTTTCTCCGCGTCACTCATAGGGGAAATGCGCGCTCTATGGTTTTGGGTAAAAAACTCGTCTTGTTGGCGCGCATTTCCCCATTTTGGGGGTAGTCACAGGGGGCGGAGGGTTGCGGACAGGAGCACATCTCCTTTCCTGCAGATTTTTTTCTGGGAGAATAGTTTTATACCATCCCCGCGTGGGACGGAATAAAAAGCCCGGCCTCCGGATGAAGCAATATCCGGATATTTTGTGCTATACTTTCGACAGGCTGAAAGACGTTCACATAGTCTGTCGTTCGAAGAACGTCCGTCAGAGCCGACATAAAAGGAGCATTTATCAAAAGACGATCAATCTTTCTATAAGATTTTAAACGCTCACAATAAATCACTCCTCTGTAACAGTTTCCGGAAATTGATTGGCAATTTCCACTAACTCAGGGACACATTGACAATTATTTAGTTCGCATTTTTTAGCAAATTGAACGGCATCCGAAAGAGTCAGGCGGGCCCTTGGCTTAAGACTATCATAATTATCTAAATTTTTCTGAAGTTCTTTTACGCCACAGCACTCCTGTCCATCAGCACATTTATTTGTTAATAAACGATAGGCGCTACACTCTTTATAATCCATTCCTAAATCCTAGAGTATTAAAAATTATTTGTCAAAAAATAATTTCAGAAATTATTACGGAAACCGCATAGTATGATATTATTAACCGTATTGTATGACTCTGCAAAAATACATACAGGATAAGAAGAATCTCGTTTCTTCGTATCTTGAGACATACTTGAAGCACACCGTTCTTCCTCAGGTCAGTCCGGCCGGAAAGTGGGGAAATGACGCAGTGGCGCGGATTTTGACGTTTGCCACACGAGGAAAAATGCTGCGGTCATCACTAATATTTTTATCCAGTCAGCTCTTTACACAGGAACAGCACACCGATATTCTTTTAAGAACTTCTACTGCAATGGAGTTTTTTCATACCGGTCTTCTTATCCATGACGACATTATAGACAATGATGAGAGACGAAGAGGCATGGACAGTATGCACACGCAGTATCAAAAAATTTTGGGAACTGATAGTATAACAAATTCAAAAAAAACCGGTGAATCGTTTGCCATGTGCGTCGGAGATATGTCGTTTTTTTTAGCGTTTCAGATACTTGCAGAAATTCAGCCTTCTGATTTATCAGGAAAACTTACTACTCTTTTTTCACAGGAATTAACTGCCGTTTGTACGGCGCAAATGCAGGATGTGTATGGAGGGGCTACCCGGAAACAATTCAGTCAGGATGAAATTCTATCCGTGTATGCGTTCAAAACCGGACGGTACAGCTGCGGATTGCCTCTGGTAGCAGGTGCAACAATAGCTGGAGCAACTGATCAGACAAAAAAGAATCTTTGGAAACTGGGAACGAGCCTTGGCATCCTTTTTCAGATACGGGACGATCAGTTAAACCTTTTCGGAAATCCGGATAAAATCGGCAAACCGATCGGTTCGGATATCAGGGAAAACAAACAAACACTTTACCGTTTCTTTCTTCTTGAAAAGGCTCAGGAAGATACAAAAAAGCATCTTCTGTCATTATTCGGAAATCCCTCTCTATCTCCGAAAGACGTTGCATATGTGAAAAAACATGTGACTGATCTTCATATTGAAGATGACATTCGTGATATAGTACATGAACAGGAACAGATCGTTAATGAAGTTCTGAAACACCTGCCCATACCAGAAGATAAACAAACGTTATTCAGGGAATTCGTCGATTACCTAAACAAACGCGAGGTATAATCTATGAAACCCATGCTGTTTTTCATAATACTTGGTTTGCTGGCCGGAACATTTCTTTTTTACCGAATCCAGCCTCTTTCTGCGACAGTCAGGATAAACGGTACAACGTTTATTGTTGAACTGGCTATCACGGGAAAGGAAATTGAAAAAGGACTTAGTGGAAGATCGAGTCTTGCTCCACAACACGGTATGCTTTTTCTTTTCAATCATAAAGAACAGTATCCGTTCTGGATGAAAGATATGAAGTTTCCTTTAGATTTCATCTGGATGGACGGAAACCTTATCGTCGACATAACGAAAAATGTAGAGCCTATGGAATACGGTGTTATTCCCCGTATTAAACCCATTGTTCCTGTCGATAAAATACTGGAACTTACCGCCGGCGAAATTGATGCGGCAGGTATACAAATAGGGGATACGGCGCTGTTTAATAAATAAATTGTACTTTATTTCTTCGGCCACACATTCTTGCACATCCATGTTGCCACCCATCCCAAAACATACCCAACGATAAAGGTAAATATGACAAGATAGATGGTCCGGTCAATGCTAAACTCCATAACAACAAATGGATTATTGAGGGAATGCAACCCAAAAATCCAGTCAAGATAGAGTTGCCCTAAACCTAAGGCGATCATCATTGACCAGAGAAGATGCATGCCTCCCAAAATGACTCCTGTGATAAGTCCAATGGTATTCGGATGTATTTTTTTCATAGTTCTCACCACCCTTCGCTAGAAACAGTTTACGATCCGCCAGCTGGCGGATGAAAAGGCATATCTCTTTCTATCGTACTCGATACATGTTTTCTGTCAAGCAATGACTTCCTACTGTTTCATTCCCTTAATTTTGATATAATAATTTTAAAGCGGGCGTAGTTTACCGGTAAAACGAATCCCTTCCAAGGATTAGTAGGCGGTTCGATTCCGCTCGCCCGCTCACTAGATTTTGTTTTGTTACAATTTTATTTACAATTTCCTTTACAATTGCATCTCCCTTGCCTCTTTGCCAGCTTCATTTCTTATAAATAAACATGATACAATATGAATTATCCATAATCCTGTAACTCGCCCTCATAGCTCAACGGATAGAGCATCTCCCTTCTAAGGAGGAGATGGAGGTTCGATTCCTCCTGAGGGCGCATGATAATCAGCATTTTGCTTCTCTTATTCCTATCTTTTTTCCCTCAATCTGTTCATGCTATCTACGATCCTCTTTCCGTTTCCAACAACAAATACGGCATCCATATTGCTGAACTCACAGACCTGACAGATGCTGCAAACCTCGTCAACTCCAGCGGGGGAGATTGGGGATACGTGACACTTGTTATCCAGGACGGAGACAGAAATCAGAGTAAATGGCAGGAACTATTTAATGAAATGCGGAGGCTTCATCTTATCCCGATCTTACGCTTAGCGACCCACCCGGAAGGAGACAGCTGGAAAATTCCTCAAAAAGAAGATGCGAAACGCTGGGCAAGTTTCCTTAATTCACTCATATGGCCTGTGGAAAACCGGTACATCGTTCTGTTTAATGAACCGAACCACAGCAAGGAATGGGGAAATACGATAAATCCTGAGGAGTATGCGGACGTGGGATTATTTTACGCATCAGCACTCAAAGAACAATCTCCGGACTTTTTTATCCTTCCAGCAGGGTGTGATATGTCTGCATCTTCTGATAGAGAAGCGCTCGATGCATCCGAATATATAAGAAGAATGTACGTCTCAAAACCTGAATTCTTTTCACAAATAGACGGGTGGACGTCCCATTCATACCCTAATCCCGGATTTTCCGGATCGCCGTATGCATCAGGAAAAGGAACTATCGCGAGCTTTATATGGGAGCTCCAATTTCTCAATTCTTTAGGCATCTCGAAACCGTATCCCTTATTCATAACGGAAACCGGGTGGACGCATAATGAGGGGAAATATAAAAGAACAGGATTAACCCCCGGTACTGTTGCTGGGAATCTTGCTCTTTCTGCATCGGGAGTATGGAACAATCCGAAGATTGTTGCTATTACCCCGTTTCTTCTCAACTACCAGGGAAGCCCGTTTGATGCTTTTTCGTGGAAAAAGCTGAATTCATCCGAATTTCATCCTCAATACGCGGTCTATCAAAAATTAAGCAAAATAAAAGGAACACCCAATCAACGCGAATCGTACCGGTTGAAGGAATCGCTTTTCCCGGATCGGTTAGTAACAAATTCTACGTATACACTGGAGGGAGAACTATCCAATACCGGTCAGGGGATTTTGGATTCTAACAACGGATATGCAATGACGGTTAACGGCCCTCAAAAAGGATTTACCTATGTATCCGATCCGTTACCGAAATTGGAACCGTCGGAAAAGGGGATCGTGAGAATTCATATAAAAACTCCTCTGGAAGAAGGAGTCTATCATATGGTGTTTTTCATCACGCGCGGACAAAAACAGGTGATCGTTGAGGAAAAAGACATAACACTTATTCCTCCTCCTACCATGACGTTGAATGTTCAAATCGGATGGAAAAAAGAAAGCAGTGCTGATCACGTTCGCGTCCTTGTCTATGACCCAAATGATACACTCCTCCATAAATTTCAGGATTTAAGTATCGAAAACGGGTCTCTCTCGATTACCGGTCTTTATAATATGATTCCTGGAAAAAACTACCGTGTTGTCGTTATTGCTCCGTATTATTTACCAAGACAACACATCGTCATGCTAAAAGAGGGAAGGACAACCCTGACTCTCAGGCGCCTTTTACCGTTGGATTTCAATAACGATGGGGCATTGAATGTATTGGATATTCCGGCACTTCTTTTTACCAGGCCAAACGAGGTAGTATCGAGATTTTTCTAAGAGCAGATACCGGATATGTGGTCATTTTGAAAATTGCAGTATAAATGAACGGACCGGAGAAAAAAGTGTCAATCTATATGACGCGGGTAAAAACTCCTTTTCCTCTCCGTCTGCCATCTGAATACCGTTAAACCGCACTATTTGTCCTTTCGGTTCTGTTGTGAAAATATAGTTCCCCTTAATATGCAAAGAAAAGGAATCAGACGGATAATCAAAGGCCGGCTGATTGTGAAGATTATACTGAATGCATGATCCCCGGTTGCAGACAAATTTCACTCCCGGGGTATAGATTTTAAACCAGGGTGAAGGAAGGTAGTGTGTGAATATAAATTGAATATCATCGGGTTTTGGAGTCCAAAAAATATATGCTTTCTGATCTAAAACAACATATTTTGTCTGATTCCGCTCGAGTGATTGTGTCAGCGTCTCAGCCTTCGGATCAAATACGTCAATATACGTCGCGTATGATGCGACATGATATAGAAATCCACTGGTCCTGTAAAGATACGAACCGGCCAAATCCACTACTGTTTCGTTTTTCGGAATATGTTCGTGAACCAATCGCAGCACCTCAAGCTGCTCCCCGTTTGTTGGCACTGCTCGTTCACGGTATTGCATAAAATAACTTGTTAATAGTAACGAAATAAGAGTAATCGGCGGAATATAAAAAATTGTTGCTTTAATAAAAAACAAAGGGGTTAGCTTTTCCATGCACATATGATGAAAAAAACGGAAACACCATACCAGCATATATGCTCCCGAAACAGATACTATTATGGATAGCGGTATAAAGTATTGGACAAACGGCCGCCTGAAAATAAAAAGAAATAGGATGGCAAAAAGAACAAATAGTACTATAAATAGGCCGAACCGCCGATTTCGGAGAATGACAATGGGAATTCCTAAAAAACCAAAAATCCAAATTCCAATTTGAACAATCCAAGGCAATGTTATCCCGCCTTTTGAAAGATAGACAATCGGCCACGGACGAAGAGCGTCGAGGAGCGAAAAATATATGCCGCTTGACATATTCGTAATTATTGAACCCCGGACAATATCATCTAACGCAAGATATAAAATGCTATGGGAATACAGGTACAACATAAAAAGGACAAACGGTATGAAAAAACCAAAACAAAAAGGCACTATCTGCTTTTGTATCCAGACAGATGCGTGTTTGATTGAAAAATTCCACAAAAGCAGGTAAAGAAGAGCCGGAAATGCAAAAATCATTTTCATAAAAACAAGACAGCTGACAGCGATACAAAGTCCGCTTATGAAAAACTGCTGAGATTGAACTTTTTTTGCCGTATAGAGAGCGTAAACACCGATGAAAAAAAGGGACGTCATGAGTATGTCCGGACGTATTTCGATAACTTTATCAAACGTCATGGGAAATACGATAAAGATAAAACACGAAAGGAGAGCGGTGAGACGGTCCTGGGAAATTGTATAGACGATTTTGTACAGTGTGTACATTAAGGCAACGTAAATACTCCAAGCGATAATTCGAAAAATAATAATGAGGTACGGTCCTTCCGGGAGAAGGAAAAACGGTGCAAAAAGCCAGTGGAAAAGCGGAGTGTAGTAGTAAAAAAAATCCCGGTAGGGGAGAAGTCCCTGGGAGATCAAATAGGCCCAGTTGGCATTTGCTGTTTCATCAGGATCGAAAAACCGAACCAAACCAATATGCAGCCTGCTTAAAAGAAGTGCGATAAGAAATACTGTACTAAGTACCGGGGCAAAACGATACATTTTTTTCAGAGGAGTATTCATGAGTTATATGATCGTTGCTGTTTGTTTCGCGGGGGTGGCTGAAGGGATTCGAACCCTCGACATTCTCCTCCACAGGGAGACGCTCTAACCGAACTGAGCTACAGCCACCATGTTCAAAATAAAAAATCAAATATCCCTGCCTCGCCGGCAGGCAGGAAATATCAAAAAGAAATTACCAATGTTATACCGATATGTTTGTATTATACATGAAATGAGAGTATTTAGAAAAAATCCAAACGTATTTTTTGCAAACAAAAATCTATTCCATTATACTTTGAAGTATGGAAATATCTCCTATTGTCAACGAAGTTCTGAAGGTATTTGAAGCCACAAAACCCATCTCAAAAAGCGGGCATAAATTTTCCGTGAGCCGCACGGTCTCCACGTTTGCCGTCCTTTACGAAAAAGCCAGAAACGCTGTGGAATTCCGCGCAGAACATCTTGTCAGACGTGCTGCCATTGAACGGATACTGAAACGCCGTATAGCTTTAGAATCAGATCCGAAAATTATAACGGAAAATCTGATGCTGGAGCTCATATGGGCTAAATATATTGACAGCTCGCTGATCGATGACACGGATATTCATGCTGTCGCGGAAATTATTACCAAATATCTCTACCTGAAACAAACCGTCTTTGGCCCGTCTTCACCAAAATACCAGGGAATCTCATGGGACACGGTCATGGGCATTGCTTCTGCGGAAATTGANNTCCGACAACGCTCTCATCATGTATCACCTATTGAAGATGTTTGATCCTTCCTGGACTAAACGGTCATGGAAAGATATTGCTCCGACTGTGCAATCTTTTATTACCAGCATCCAGACCATACAGCAGCAGCTTGATTCTCCGCTTATTGCTCCCATGGGTCGGTATTTACGGAAACAACTGCCGCCATTCCTTCTTCTTCGGGATTTCTTTTTTGAACATGAAACGGACGCGCGCGCAATCATAGAAGATCAGGTAAAATTTGAGGAAGCGCTGTCAGCCATTGCGCACCAACGCTATCATGAAACCGGAGAAAAGGTAAGACGGGCAGTCGTTCGGAGTATTATCTACATATTCTTAACCAAAATGGTACTGGCTCTGGCTCTGGAAGCACCAGTGGACGTCCTCATCATGAAACGGGTTGATTATCTGCCTCTTGTTATCAATGCCATCTTTCCGCCGCTTCTCCTTTTTCTTATCACCGCATTCATCGCTATCCCCGGAGCGGATAATACCAAGCGACTTCTTGACAGAATCAAGCTTATTATTTACCAATTCACGGAGTACCAAAAAGGGCAGGATGCATTTACGCTTGCGGTTGCCCGAAAAAGGCCGCTTCTTGCCGGCATTTTTTCATTCGTGTACATGGTAGGATTTATGATTTCGTTCGGGCTCATCATTTTTATCCTCACAAACCTGCATTTTAATATAGCCAGCCAGATAATATTTGTATTCTTTGTGGCTCTGGTAACGCTTTTTGCCTATCGGATCCGGCAGTCTGCGAAAGAATATGAAATGATTGAACGCCAGGGGATATTGGAGCCGATTATTGACTTTTTTTTCCTTCCGATACTCTACGCCGGAGACTTTCTATCCAAAGAAATTGCAAAAATCAACATATTCATTTTTATCTTTGACTTCATTTTAGAAGCGCCTCTTAAGGTCATTTTTGAGGTTATCGAAGAATGGATCCGCTTCATCAGGACAAAAAAAGAGGAAATCATCTGATCCTATCTACAATACAGGATCACTCGTTATTTCGCTCCTAAATTTGCTATAATCAGAATAATTGCCTCCGTAGCTTAACGGATAAAGTGCTTGTCTTCGGAACAAGTGATGGAGGTCCGATTCCTCCCGGAGGCGCATTATAGAAAGCGGTTTCTCGCCCGCAGTATAATTTTTGCGCTCATAGCTCAATTGGCAGAGCATCCCGCTCTTAACGGGACGATTGAGAGTTCGATTCTCTCTGAGCGCACAAGAATAAACACTTTGGCAGACAGGCAGGAGTTTAAATCTCTGGCGGTTCACTGCGTATAAGTAAGAATCTGAGTTTATGATGCGGAAACTGACATTTCTTACTATATGGTTTCAGGTTACCTGTATCGTACTTATCTGTAACCTCTCTTTCCTTTCCGCGTATAAGCGCGGTTCTTCTCTGTCAATCCCGTATCCAACACAACTCTATCCCGATCTGGAATTTCACAGGGCAATACCCGCTTCAAGCGGAAAAGTATTGGGATCCTCCATAACCGCAGATGATGCCAGGGCCTTAATCGTAGAACGGTTTATTAAACGGTTCCGGCCTGATTCTCCGTTTCTCCGTCATGCCGGCTCAATCGTAGAAGAAGCAGACCGGTACAAAATTGATTTCCGTTTGGTACCTGCTATTGCCATGTGCGAATCAAATCTGGGGATAAGGCTCCCGTCCAGCGATTCATTCAACGCCTGGGGTATTGCCGTCTACACAAACACGAACAAAGGGAAACATTTTGAAGACTGGCCGGCAGCGATAACGTGGGTAACGAAATTCATCAGCGAAAAATTTTATGACAAAGGAATCACGGACCTGCTGGAAATTGGTGCAATCTGGGCACCTCCATCGGTAGATAACAACTATTCCTGGAGCCGGTGTGTTCAGGGGTTCATGGATAAAATGGAGTAGTCCTCTAAAAAAAAACCTATAATTCTATCTTCTTTTATTATTTATGTCATTCTGGTAAGCCGAAAGCCCATCCAGAATCCGAAAAGGGTTTAGAGATTTTGGACAAGCCAGAATGGCTATACTAGATAAGTTCTGAGCCACCAAATTAGCTTCAATATTGACTCATTGAACACATTTTATCCTATAAACTTGACACGTTGTGAACTATAGGGTATACTGCTCCCCAGATCCTAAAGTGAATCTCCTCATACGATATTTGCTTTAGGATTATTTTTGATTGGTTGGTTAACAAGCAAATTCTGATTTGCAAGTTTACCAACCATCAATCCGCCGAAGTGAATATTTCGCGAGCATGGCTCCCGTCATATGATGGGATAAATTCCAGACTTGTCGCGAACACGAACGAAGGCGGATACACGATCGAACTAAATAACCCGAATTGATTTTATTCTTCACTCTTTCCCCGTACTTCTTCCGCTTATCCGCCTTCACGAAGGTAGCTTGGGCTACCAATCGTGGCGGCAGAGGAGGGAAGATCTATGAAACGCCTTTTGCAGGTTTTCTTCTGTCTGACCATAAGTGCCGGAATACTACGGCCGTTATCGGTTTTTGCATCTGACCAGATCAAACAAACATATCAAACAGCTGAACTTGCATGGGAGATACGAAACGGGAATATCGATAACCGTTCAGAGCGTCTGAAAAAATATCTTAGGGCGATAAGTTCACCCATGGCAGATGCAGCAGACCACTTTGTGAAAGAAGCAGACCGTCTGGGCCTGGATTGGAAATTGGTCGCTGCCATTTCCGGAAACGAGTCATACTTTGGATGGTATATTCCGGATAATTCCTATAACGGATGGGGATGGGCGGTGTGGACCGGAACCAATTACGGAGCGTGCTTTGGTAATTGGGAGGAGGGAATTACTGCCGTGTCCGAAGGATTAAAAGCTGATTATATCGATCAGGGATTAACAACCGTTGAGGCCATCGGCCAAAAATATGCAGCTGATCCTGAGTGGTCATGGAAAGTGAACCATTTCATGGAAGAGATTGAGGCATTTAATCCGTACAAAGGAGAAGAACCGTTCCTTGCCCTTTCTCTGTAGACATAAATGTTTAACAACCCCGCTCTTTTTCAAAGGGCGGGGTTTTGTTTGGAAAAATACGGTATAATTGACGTAATGCCAGAGTGCTGAAATCGGTAGACAGGCACGGCTTAGGACCGTGTGCCCTAATAAGGCATGGAGGTTCGACTCCTCTCTCTGGCACAACGAAAAATTCTGCTTTTGCAGAATCAACGATGTTGGAACGCCGTGGAAGTCGCGTTACCGCGACCACGCGGTTTACGTGATTTAAATCCTCAATTTATTGCGTGGCACACTTATAGAGGTTTCCCGAACTTCTTCCTTGACCCCACTTTTCTCTCCATGATACGATGAGAATATGATAAAAAAGGCATTCACTATTATCCTTTTTTTATTCCTCATCCCGTCAGCCGTTTGGGCAAGCTCCCAAAGCGCCTATCAGGAGTATCTGATTGAATTTGATAAATACCGGGCAGTACTCAACGAATTTAAGGTAGCACGTTCCGAATACCTGAAATTTAAAACCCTCACCAGCCAGCAAACGGCTCTGGATAAGACAAAACAGATGCTCAGCCAAAGATCCCAGCTTCTCCGAGCCTATCTGCAGTTTTTAAATGAAAAGCTGAATGAAAGTGCATCCATGGACGCGTCGACGAAATCCCTCTATCAAACTCTCATTGCTAATGAAGTAAAATTTCTCAATAACCATACCGGCCTCATGGGAGCAATCGGATCGCTTCAGGACGCCGAAGGTGTGTCTCAACAGCTTTCATCTCATTACACGATGTTGCAATCCAGTATGTACCAAACAATTGTCGGTTTGAAGACTGCCGAGCTCATGGCGCTGGATGCTCACTATTACGCACTCTTCACCAAAAGCCACACACTCATTCAGGAAAATACATCCTCATATACGCCGGAGAAACAAAGCATCATGGAACGATGGCTTCTGCAGATTCAAAACAAACGCGATCTTTTTAGGCAAAAATACGATGAAATTACTAAAGAGAATACCGTTCTCAAAAGCTCATCGCTTTCTGAAATTACCGCAAGCTACCAGCGTATTCAAAAGCTTATGTCTGAAGCCCGGCAATACCTTTCGGAAGGAACATCATTTTTGCAGGAACTGACTGCATCCATGCAATATGGAGAATAATATGGAAAATCCACAATCAGGTCAACAGCCTACATCACCCATTCAACCGGTCATATCCGGGCCAACCAGTCCGAATCCTGTTATACAACCGCAAATAAAACGTCATTTTGATATGCGGTATCTTTTTCTTCTCCTTGTTGTCATAGGTTTGGGCGGGGGATTATTGACAGCCATGAGGCAACCGGTGTCCCTTCCAACTCCTACCCCATCAGACACTCCAACTCCAACCCCTAAATCAAAACCCGTTGTTCCCGTAGCTACACAAAGCGCATATCTGGAATTGACCAAAAGCGTTGCCTCACTTTCCGCTCAAATTAAAAATCTGCAGGTTTCAGATACCACGCTCACTCCACCCACCGTAGAATTACCGTTAGGATTCCCAAATGAGTAAGAATGTGCTACACTTGCGCTTCACATGAATGCAATACTAAAAAAACTTGATAACGGAAACACCGAACTTACCATTTCTATCCCCTGGACAAGCGTACAGGAAACGTATCATGCGGTGGTTGAAGATTTTGTAAAAGAAACCGAACTTCCCGGATTCCGGAAAGGCAAGGCTCCCAGAAGTACTGTTGAGGCAAATCTGGATAAAAATAAAACATATGAGGAAGTGCTCAAGCGTCTTTTACCTGATGTGTATGCAAAAGCGGTAACACAACATTCTCTCAAACCGATTATCTCTCCTCACATAACGTTGACAAAAGCAAAAGAGCAGGAAGATTGGGTTGTGACTGCGGTAACCTGCGAAAAACCAACAGTAACGCTTGGGAGTTACCGGAAGACCATAACGGAGTTAAAAAATGAAAAACGCAATAAAATCTGGCTTCCCGGACAGGAACCGAAAAAAGAAGAGGAAAAGGACAAAGATCGGAAACCGACTATGGATGAGCTTTTAGACGCTGTATTTAAATCAGTTCAGGTTAGTCTGCCTGCAATTCTTATTGAACAGGAAGTAACGCGGATGCTTTCCAACCTTATCGATCAGACAAAAAAGCTTGGTCTTACCATCGACCAATACCTGTCCTCAACCGGAAAAACTATCGAGACTCTCCGGCATGAATATGAAGAAGAGGCAAATCGCATGATTACCTTAGAACTGGCACTCGGAGAGATTGCGGACAAAGAAGGAGTGAAAGTGGAAGAAAAAGATATTGATGAGGTTCTCAAAACCGCAAAAACAACCGAGGAGAGAGAGGGGTTGGAGAAGGAAAAATATTATCTTGCTTCGATTCTCAGGCGCCAGAAAACGATTCAACTTCTTGCATCACTGTAGTAAAATACATACTAGCACTCCTGCCCGACAAAAGAGTATAATATGGGCCAAACTCTTATGAATCAGCAACCGAATCAGAAAAAGAAAGCACCGGTCTACGGGAACGACAATGTCCTCGAATCACTTCGGGGTATCGGGTCATCCGTAGGAAAAACCATTGCCAAAGACGTGGTAGCCCAAACCGGAGCCGACATGCTCCGGTCTATTCTCGGAGGTATGCCCCAGTCAGGAGAACTGAAACAAAACCAGACTATTGAATTCGGGAATGCTCCTGAAGCAGTTCCTGCTGTCCAACCGCGAAGATTGGAAACATATCGGGTCATCGCCCGCTCCGACGAAATGGAAGTAAAGCAAAAAATTGAAAGCATCAGAGCTGAACTGAAAGCCCTGTCCCAATCCATAAAAAGCCTCCGTCAGGAAATTACGAAAACCGTTATGGAAGTTCCTGTTGATCCGGGCATCTATCACATGAACTTCTTTGACCACTTACGGAGTTACCTGGTCGCGATGAAGCAGGAAGTCGATGACAGCAGAACGTGGCTCATGGCATTCAATACCAAAAAAGCCAAAAAAGGGTATTGGGGCATGGTGAAAAAACACGGAACGAGTTTCGGCATGTCCAACGAACGGGCTATAGCAACTTCGGCCGGTTAACTTTCTTCAATTCGCTATTTTTCCTTATCTTAGGATATAATTATCTTTAACTTGCACTGGCCGGTTAGCTCAGTTGGTTAGAGCGCTGCATTCACACCTGCCCGACGCCAATGGACCTGTAGCTCAGCGGTAGAGCGTTCGATTCACATTCGAAAGGTCAGAGGTTCGAAACCTCTCAGGTCCACTGCTATGGCAGGCGGGTTGCAGAGGTCGGGGGTTCGAGACCCTCACCGGCCACAGGTACATTTTGTGGTAAAAAACTAGCTTCATAAGGACAGGCCTTGTGAAGCTAAAAATCATACCAATGCTTCCATATCTATTTCTCATCCTCCAAATTCTCTTTGCCGTCTTTTTTTTCTATCTCTGTATTGCATTTATCACCGGTGCGCCGTTTGTGCCATCAACTGATCCGGTGTCACGAACCATGATACAGCTTGCTCACATCAAAAAAGGAATGACTGTCTACGATCTTGGTTCGGGAAATGGAAAACTTCTCTTTCTTGCGGCGGAAAAAGACGCAGTAGCAATAGGATTAGAGATTAACCCATTCCTTGTCCTTCTTTCCAATCTGCGGGCGTATGTTTCCCCGTATCGGGAGAGAATAAAAACGTATTGGAAAAACCTCTGGAAAACCGATGTAAGGGGGGCAAACATAGTCTTTGTCTACCTTCTCCCATGGAAAATGGACAGACTGGAAAGAAAATTGAAAAAGGAATTAAAAAAAGGATCTCTGGTTGTCTCAAACAGTTTCATATTCCCAAACCTGACATGCGTGAGAAAAGATGAGAAAAACCATGTCTATGCATTCCGCATCTCCTAGCCCCATCCCCGCATACTTTAGCATGTTAACATGCTAAAGTAGCATTGAATATTGACAATAGAGGCAAAATGGTTATATTATATAATTACTTCAATTACTTCTCGCTTGCATGAGACCTCACCAACCTCAAAGAGAAGCGCAAAAATCAGCGAAATGATTGGAATGAAGTCACCAAAAATTGGATGGAACCGTCCTTGAGGAAATTGAGGACTCCAATACTATGGTGGCTTTTTTGTTGCTATAAGCTTTATCATAAGAGGAGGAAGTATGTCAAAAATATTAGACAAAAAATTACAGAAAATGTCTGAAAAAGAACTGCAGCTTTGGGCATTGCGCCATACGGCAGAACATGTCCTGCACACGGCACTGCAGAATCTTTATCCGGAACTGAAAAAAGCCATGGGTCCGGCAACGGCTGACGGGTTTTATCATGACTTCGACCCTTCTCCGCCAGCCGGCGGATCAGGGAATGTCTATAAAATTTCTGAAGAGGATTTTCCGAAGATCGAAAGAGAGATGCAACGGCTTATCGATGCAGACCTTCCGATGGTACAGAAATATATTTCCGGTGACGATGCACGGCAGATATTTCAAAACAATCCGTATAAGTTAGAATGGGTAGATGATATCCAGAAGCGGGGAGAGAAAATTTCCATTTACTCCATGGGAAATAAGGATGTCGATCTTTGCAGCGGGCCTCATATCAAATCAACAGGAGAAATAAAGGCGTTTAAATTATTATCTATTGCCGGCGCGTACTGGCACGGGGATGAAAAAAATAAAATGCTGACAAGAGTCTATGGCACCGCATTTCCAACACAAAAAGAACTGGACGACTATCTCTTCGGGTTAGAAGAAGCAAAAAAACGCGATCATCGCAAACTTGGACAGGAACTTGATCTGTTTTCCATAAGTCCACTCACAGGCCAAGGGCTTATACTTTGGCACCCACGGCTTTCGATAGTACGTAATGTTATTGAACAATTCTGGAGGGACGAGCACTATAAACGCGATTACCAGCTGGTATTTACACCACATATAGGAAGTGTCGATATGTTTGTGAAAAGCCGTCATTTATCCAAATATATTAATTATATGTTCCCGATCATGCTGCATGAGCATATTGAGGGTGAAAGTGCTCCGGACTACACAACAGACGAGGTCCTCAAGCCCATGAATTGTCCAAATCATATACAGATTTACAAAGCTCGTCCTCGAAGCTACCGAGAATTACCCATGCGTATAGGGGAGCTTGGGACGGTATACCGGTATGAACGCGCTGGAGTCCTCCACGGCATGACGCGTGTACGCGGCTTTACGCAGGATGACTCCCATATATTTTGCACACCCGACCAAGTGATTGGTGAGGTGAGAGAGGTCCTTAAAATTATGAAGGATTTTTATAAAATTTTTGGCTTTTCTGACTACCAAGCGTATATAGCAACAAGACCTGAAAAATATCTTGGTGGTGTAGATGCTTGGAATTTTGCCGAAGCATCTCTTAAAAAAGCTGCCAAAGAAGAAGGATTTTATTATAAAATTGACGAAGGAGCAGGCGTTTTCTACGGACCGAAAATTGATATGAAAGTGAAAGATTCTCTCGGTCGGGAATGGCAGCTGGGTACGGTTCAGTTTGATTTCAATCAACCAGATCATGCGGAGTCAACCGAACAGGACATCGATGAATTTTGGGCTCTTAAAACCTTCAAACAAAAATTCAAAACAAGAGAAAATTTGGCTCGATATATCAAACGTATTGGTCGAGGTTTCGATGTCACATACATCACTCGCGATGGCAAAGAAGAGCATTGCGTTATGATTCATCGTGTGGTACTGGGTTCAATGGAGCGCTTTTTCGGTATCCTGATTGAGCACTATGGAGGGGCATTCCCAACGTGGCTTAATCCGATCCAGGTCAGAATTTTACCAATTGCAGATCGGCATCTTCCGTATGCAAGAAAGATCTGCGAAACACTTAAAAAAGAAGGTATCCGGGTGGAACTTGATGATCGAAATGAAACCCTGAATGCAAAAATCAGAAAAGGACAACAGGATAAGGTTTCCTATTTACTGATAATCGGAGATAAAGAAATGACAGATAATACAATATCAGTGCGTGATCGATCGGGAAAAAACACAAATGGACTTAAAATCGATGATCTTATAAACGATATTCAGAACCGGATTAAAAATAAAATCATCTAGATATTGTAAAATAACAGTCCACTATTATACAATACCTTTATTATGGTATACCATATTGTCTTATTTACATTTTACGATAATGCAAGTCAGGAAAAAATCAAGGAATTAGCGGATGCGTTAGCGGTTTTATCCAAAAAAATTCCCGGAATCACTCATTATGTCTGGGGGCCGTCAGTCAGTATCGAGCATCTGGAAAAAGGGTATACACATGGATTTATCATGACATTTGAAAATGCACAAATGAGAGATACCTATGTACCGCACCCCTTGCATAAGGAATTGGTAAAAAAATTTGTTGATCCTATATGCGATAAGGGAATCGCCTTTGATATCGAAGAGTAATAATGAATAAACCGTTGTATCCAATAGTTCATGTCGTTACGAAAGACACGTTACCTCTTTACGGTCTGTATCTTAAAGCACAAAAAAAATCCAATCGAATAATCGTCCATATCCACGGTACGTCAGGTAATTTTTATGGCAATACGTTTTATCCATACATTGCTGATGTTGCGTATAAAAATAATTTTTCTTATCTGCAAACAAATAACCGTGGATACGGAAATTTTGAATATGAGCCCGGTGAAGTTCCTCATGGAGCTGCTCTGGAATTATTTGAAGACTCCGTTATGGACTTGGACGCTTGGTTAGAATTCTGTGTTAGCAACGATTTGAATGAAATCATATTGGAATCCCATAGTTTTGGAAACGAGAAAGTAATTTATTATGTAAACAAAGGGAAGTATCGGAAAAATATAATCGGTGTCATTCTTTTGGGATTTAATGACAGTGTGGGCACACAACAGCGATATGAGAAAAAAATCAGGAAAAATTATTTTACTGAAGCAAAAGAATTAGTCAACACAGGGAAGGGACTTTCCTTTTTATCGGATATATTTGGTGGCATTGCCGGAGAAGCGCCATTAAGCGCCAGAAGTTATTTGAATTTTTACTCACCCGGATCGGAATTATCAAAGACTATGCCGCTTCGATTAGGGAAAAAACTACTGATGTATAGCAGGATAAAAGTGCCAATTTTAGCCGTGATAGGTGATAATGAAGAAGGTGAATACACAATAATACCAATAAAAGAAGCTATGGCTCTCATGAAAAAGGAAAATCCGCTGACTGTTGCTCACCAGATAAAAAATTGTGATCATGGTTTTCATGGAAAAGAAAAAGAGTTAGCTGATTTGATAGATACATTTTTAAAAAAGAATTACAAATGAATCACGAAAATTTACTCGCGCTTTACAAAAAGCCAATCTTTTGGGTATAATACCAATAAGAACCGGAAGTATCTCTTGTGCAAACACAGTCAACATTCCACTATCGCATTAATTATCAAATCACGAGCCCCCAGCTCCGGCTCCTAGATGAAGAGGGAAAGCAAATTGGTATTGTCTCCAAACTGGAAGCCTTGCAGAAAGCAAAAGAATTGGATCTCGACGTTGTAGAGATCGCTCCGAACGCCAAACCGCCGGTTGCTAAACTTATAGACGTAAAAAAATTCAAGTATCAGGAGCAAAAAAAAGAGCGGGAAAGCAAAAAAACCCAGAAAAATGTCGGAGTGAAAGAAATCCGGCTTCGTCCGTTTATCGGAACCCATGATTTTGACACACGGGTAGCCCAGGCAAAAGACTTCCTGAAAGACGGAAATCAGGTGAAAATCAATGTGTTTTTCAGAGGCAGGGAGATTACCAGAAAAGAATTTGGATATAATATCATAAAGCGGTTCATTGCTAGCCTTGAGTCGGTAAAAGTTGTGAAAGAACCTCACATGGAAGGCAAAGCTCTCGTCACCATGCTCGTACCGGAGAAAAAATAACTTCGCTAACGCTCGAATTTTCAATTTTCAATTATCAATTTCCAATAATCCCGCTTTTGGCGGGACGGAGTTTAAGACATTGTGATTTGGGATTTATTTGAAATTTGGAATTTGTAATTTGAAAATTTCAACTATATTTACTGAAGTTCGCCGTCTATAAATGAACGTTGCAGATAAGCCTGCTAACCGAGTATAATACTGAGGTATGCCGAAAATGAAAACTCGGAAAATAGTCTCAAAACGCTTTAAAATTACCAGTACCGGTAAAGTGATGCATGGCGTGCAGGGAGCAAGGCATTTACGGAGAAATAAAACGAAATCCAGGCAAAGAAGACAGGATAAGATGATGGAATTAAAGACGAATAGACACAGCAGGAATATAAGAACAATGTTACAAAAATAAAGTTATATGAGAGTAAAACGGGGTGTCACCAGTCACGCAAAGCACAAAAAAATCTTTCAGGCAAATAAGGGCTACCGGATGACCAAACGGAGGCTTATACGTGTAGCCAAGGAGGCGTATCTTCACGCAGGAGAATACGCGTTTGCAGGACGACGGAACAAAAAACGGGATTTTCGTCAAGCATGGATTGTCAGAATTTCCGAAGCAGTCAAAAAACAGGGGATAAATTACAGCACATTCATAAAAAACCTTAAGAATGCAAAAATTACTCTTGACAGGAAAATTCTTGCAATTTTGGTTCTGGACCATCCAGCTGTCTTCCAGGCAATTGTTGACAAAGTAAAATCATTTAAGTAAGATGAATTTCATGGATGATAAAAAACGTGCCCAATTTGATAAAGAATTTGAAAAATTGAAGAAAAAAGCAGAGAGAAAAGAAAGAAAAAATGCACTGTATAAACCGGTAACAACTCTCTATTTTGAAAAGGCACTATATAATTCGCTGAGAGCATTAGAAATACGATTTGAAAAGAAATTTGCAACAGATGAAGAACTTAAAGAAATCGAAAATAAAATAGACGGATTACACAATAAGTTTGATATATTATTTGAAAAATTGGATTGGTTTACAGGGAAATATACAAAACTTGAAGAAGAGCAAACAATTATTGGCAGTAAAGTTGTTGATCATGGTGAACGGATCGAAACAATGGAAAAAAAGGTTGGAATATATGCAAGTTAATAAAAATAATCAATTTTTTGCATGTTTTAGAACCTCGCAAAGCGGGGATTCTTTGGATGCATAAAAATCGACAAAAATAAGCAACCAGCGAACCCCGCAAGAAGCGGGGTTTTTGATGGTAGAGTTGCTGATTCGCCTATCGGCGAAGAGGCGTACTCTCCCACATCCGCCAAATATCGCTCTTCGAGCCGTCTACGAATAGTAGTGAAAAGGCGAGAAGAAAGATATGGCGGAGTGCTATATGTAATATAAATATTTTACAGTTGAATGATTGAACTATGAAACAGTACAATAAATCTATGTCTGATACTAACGAAAATAAAACAATACCGACGGATCAGCTCGTGAGTCTTCTTCTTGCGCTCAAAGAAGATGCCCAGCATCAAATCGATGAATCTGACGCTTCCTATGAGGAAATTCGGCAATTATTTTTCGGTAAGGAAAGCGAGTTGACACACCTCACTCAGTTCATGCGTTTCGTCCCCAAAGAAGATAAACAGCGGGTCGGCAT
>DPYI01000029.1 GCA_003545435.1 Patescibacteria group bacterium
GAAGATAAACAGCGGGTCGGCATTGTCTTAAATCAGGTAAAACAGTCTCTCGAAGCACTCCTTTCAAAAAAAGCCAAAGAATCCGGTATCGTTAATGAGGATTGGATGGATGTGACAGCTCCGGGTATACGCCCCCCTGTTGGACACCTGCATATCGTCACCCAGGCAATTGAGGAAATTACGGAAATTTTTAATAAACTCGGATTTACCCGTGTCAGGCACCCGGAAGTGGATTGGGATTGGTACGCGTTTGAGGCACTCAACATGCCGAAGAATCATCCTGCTCGGGATGAGTGGGAGACGTTTTTAATCAATCACACACCGGGTGTGAAAGAAGTCCACACACCCGGTGTGCGAAATATAGTTCTTACTCCCCATACCAGCAACGGTCAGGTACGGGAGATGGAAAAAGGCATTTTACCAATCAGGATGATTAACATTGCCAAGTGCTACAGGCGTCAGATTGATGTTTCCCATACCCCAATGTTTCATCAGTTTGAAGGACTCTATATTGACAAAAATGTATCAATCGGACACCTGAAAGGAGTTCTCGATTATTTTGCTAAGGCGTTTTTTGGTCCGGATCGGAAAACCCGCATCCGCCCGTTTCATTTTCAATTCACAGAACCTTCATTTGAAGTGGACATTTCCTGCGGAATTTGCAATGGTAAGGGTTGCCGGCTCTGCAAGGAAGGGTGGCTGGAACTCGGAGGAGCAGGCATGGTGCACCCGGTAGTTTTAGCCAATGGTCGCATCGATACAACATTCTATAACGGGTTTGCGTTCGGATGGGGAGTGGAACGATGTTTTATGATGAAATCCGGCACTCAACTTGATGACATCCGGGTGTTATACGGAAATGATGTGAGATTTTTAGAACAATTTTGAAAAAGCACGAAACACGAAATACGAAACAAACTCAAAAAGTTTAATATTTAAATTTTAAGTATTTAATATTGTTTCGGATTTCGATATTCGAATTTCGAATTTACTTAATATGAATATCTTAGTACCCGATTCCTGGCTTAGGGACTATCTCAAAACCAAAGCAACTCCAAAGCAAATAAGGGGGTATCTTTCTTTGTGTGGTCCGTCTGTGGAAAGAATCAATACAGTAAATAAGGAAATTGTCTATGACATCGAAGTAACCAGCAATAGACCGGACATGATGTCAGTATCCGGTATTGCCCGGGAAGCGTCTGTCATCTTACCGCGATTCGGTATCAAGGCAGAATTCGTAAATGATCCGTATATGATTCAAAAATCATTTTTCAAATCCGGTTCGAAATTTTCATTATCCATAACAACGGACGTTCAGTTAAATCCGCGTTTCACTGCAATTGTTATTGACAAAATAAAAAACAAGCCGTCTCCTCCGTGGATGCAAAAATGGCTGACCTTCTCCGGTATGCGGCCGATTAACAGCGTCGTAGATATCACGAATTATTTGATGAAGGCATTCGGACAACCGGTTCATGCGTTTGATTACGACCAAATTCTTACCAATAACAAAGGCATTCCAACTATGATTCTTCGGGCTTCAAAAAAAAGAGAACGAATAACAACATTGGACGGAAAAATGCATACTCTCCCGGGAGATGACATAGTTATTGAGGATGGATCAGGCCGGCTTATTGATCTCTGCGGCATAATGGGCGGAGGAGTTTCCCATATAACGGAAAAAACGACACGCATGGTTTTGTTTGTCCAGACGTATGACCCTTCACATATACGAAAAACCTCCATGGCGCTTGCCCACCGAACCGAAGCAGCTTCGCTTTTTGAAAAGGGAATAGATACAGAACTTGTGATGCCAACGATCTTAAAAGGAATTGAGCTTCTCACAAAACTGACCGGCGGCGTTGTTGCAAGTAAACTCTACGATATCTATCCAAAGCCTTTTGAGCCGTACACTGTTTGGGTATCCCGGAAAAAAATCAATACCTATATGGGATTTGACCTTACTGACAATGAAATTAAACGAACGCTCACTCCGCTTGGGTTTACCCCGACAATCTCCAAAGATTCGGTAACGGTCACGGTGCCGAGCTTCCGAAAAGATATAACAATTGACGTTGACATTATTGAGGAAATCGCTCGCATTTACGGATATCATAATATTAAAACTAAACTTCCTGATACCGAGCCTCCGGTGGTATTTGAAGACCCGATCCTCAAAGAAGAGCTTGTTATCAAACACGCACTAAAAGGTTGGGGATATACGGAACTAGTCACCTATTCCATGGTTTCCGAAGAACTCATGGATGTATTCGGATTTTCAAAAGAAAAAGTCTATACCATCAGCAATCCCTTAACATCCGAATGGATCTATATGCGGCCGTCGCTTCTCCCAAGCATGCTTTTGACGATTCGTCAAAACCTTCCGTATCGGGAGTACCTGTCATTATTTGAACTTTCTATGATTTATAGATATCGGAAAAATGATATCCCGGAGGAACACCCGATGCTTATCGTTGGTATTACCGGAAATGAATTTTATACATTGAAAGGTGCAGCCGAAGCATTGTTTGATTCATACGGTATTCCTTTTCCGAAAGACGAAGGACCAATTCCGAAATGGTACATGATCGACCGTTGTTTGTCTTTAGGGGAATATGGATTCGTCGGCGAAGTTTCTCATGATGTATTAACAGCCATGGGAATTTCAAAACCCGTAACGATTCTCGAGTTGGATTTCTTAAAGCTTCATATGCATAAAGTGCAGACAAAACAATATGCACCGATTCCCAAATATCCGGCAAGCTATGAAGATATTGCTCTTGTAGTCCCTGAAAAAACGCTTATCGGTCCCATGATCAGTGATATCCGATCCATGCATCCTCTCATTTCTGAAGTAACACTCCTTGACCGGTATCAAAATACCAGAACATTCCATATCGTATATCAAAGCAGTGAAAAAAATCTTACTGCTGATGACATTCAACCGATCCGGGAAAAAATCCTTCGTATGGTTTCCTCAAAATACCAGGTAACGCTCAAAACCGTTTAAGGAATTGGTGTGGGAGTAGGAGACGGGGTATTGGTTGGAGTATCTACCGGCAAAGGGGTCGGCGTGCCGTAGGGCTGGTTGACTCCTATTGCGATCTCCCGTTCTGTCGTGTTTCCTTTGTCATCCTCTGCTCTTACCCGTATTGTATGGAGACCGTTTGACAGAGAAAAATTGTCTGATATCGTTTTTCCGTTTGACTCTTTTTTTTTGTCTCCGTCAATAAATATTTCCATCTTTGTAATAGTTCCGACAGATGTACCTTCAGCAGAGACAGTAACGCTGTTATTGTTCACTTGTGATCTATCGGACGGTTCTTTAATAATGACCGTTATTGTGTCGTCTCCTTCATACGTTTCTCTGGGGGGTTTCAGTTTGCTATCCGACTGACCGTTCAGCCAGGCATCAATTCCTTCCTGCCACCGGTTTTTCCCGTCTGTAGAAACCGGATCCTGCTCCTTAAACACAATATACTGCTTTGTTTCATAATCACCTTTGGCAATTTCTACGGCGTTTGCCAGTTTATTTCCGTCTTTTTTTGAAATCTTTAGATTTTGGTAAATAGAGGACGGAGTATTGGGTTCCGTACCTTTGATGTAATACTCTTTTCGCTTGGGCATACCGTCAACCGGTGTTCCTGAGCCAAATGCGTCAATTTCCATTTCTATGATATTTTCCGGTTTGACAAACGGTTCATCTTTTTTATCTTTCAGAATTTCCCGGATAATCCGGTTCCAGATGGGAGCAGCACCCGTTACGCCTGATGCTAAGGTGGGATTCATAGGGGAATTGTCATTGTTTCCTACCCACACACCGACAACGAAAGAAGGAGTGTAGCCGATCGTCCAATTATCGCGTTTGTCATCGGTAGTTCCAGTTTTGACCGCAACTGATTTATCAGCAATAAAAAGATATGACCGTTCGCCGAATATTTCTTTCCGGGCGCTGTTGTCTGAAAGAATGCTGGAAATAAGAAATGATACATCTTCCGAAAGAACGCGTTTGGCTGATGTCGGAAGCTGTTCAAACAGTACTTTCCTTTTTGCATCTTCCACCTTGAGAAGCGCTTTCGGCTCCTGTTTTACGCCTCCGGTCCCAAATATTCCATATGCACTGGTGATGTCCAGAAGTGTCACTTCTCCTCCTCCTAATGTCAGAGAGAGCCCGATCCGTTTCATGTTTTCATCATTGGGCTCCAGAGACGTCATGCCCATGTCATTTGCTGTTCTGAGGATATCCCGGATCCCTACCAACGCACTCACTTTCACGGCAATCGTATTGATGGAGTTGGCAAGAGCGTACCGCAGCTGCATCGGCCCTCTGTATTTCAGATCGTAATTTTTTGGATTGTATTCAGGTTTTTTCGGATCCCCCGAAGGGTACTTGGTCTCAACGTCCAGAAGGACAGTTGAGGCCGTATAGCCCTTTTTGAAGGCCGCGGCATAAGAAAACGGCTTCATAGCCGATCCCGGCTGCCGGATCCCTTGGGTTACGACGTTAAACTTAAGGCCTGCAGCGTCCGTTGCCGTGTAATCCTTGGATCCGACCATGGCCAAAATCTCTCCGGTTTTGGGGTCAATAACAACAGCCGCACCGTTACTTGCTTTAAGATTTTTGATTTTATCAACTTCTTCTTTTACTATTGCCTCTGCCTTCTCCTGAAGTTTTAAATCTAATGTCGTTGTGACCCGCAGTCCTCCGGCGTTGACTGTTTTTTCACCGAATTTTTCAACGAGAATATCTTTTATATAGGCAACAAAATGCGGTGCTTTGAGCCCTATATCTCCTTTGACAAAGTTCGCCTGATCCAATTTTCCCTTTTCGTCAATTTCCTCTTTAAAATTGATGTAGCCGTCTTCCCGCATTCTTCGCAAAACCTGTTGAGCGCGCGGTATATATGCGTCTTCATCGTTTCCGAAAGGAGAATAGTATGATGGGGATTGCGGTAATCCGGCTAATATGACGCATTCAGTGCGGGACAGTTCTTTTGCGTGTTTATCAAAGTAATACTTCGCAGCTGCTTCCAGTCCTACTGCCGTTCCGCCGTACGGAGCCTCATTGAGGTACATCTGCAGAATTTCATCCTTACTGTATTTCCTTTCTATCTGAATTGCCAATACGGCCTCTTTCATCTTCCGGGGCAATGTCCGTTCCTGGGACAGAAGAACGTTTTTAACCAACTGCTGTGTTAATGTTGACCCTCCCTGAAAATTATGGAAAATAAAAATATTTACTATTGCCCGAAAAATACCCTGTGAGGATAATCCCTGATGTTTGTAGAAATTTTTGTCTTCTATGGCAATTGTTGCCTCCCTGCAGTCTTTTGGAATATCGTCAAAAGAAACCGGAATTCTGTTTTGGTCCTCAAAAATATCATAAATCGTCTCACCGGTTCTGTCTAAAATAACCGTGGATAATCCCTCGACCCGCCTGACTTTATCCGGCCTCGGGAGATCCTTGGCATACCACGCAAAAAGAATGCCAACTCCGAGAATACCGGCAACGATGAGAAAGAAAAGAACTGTTATTGCCAATCGAAGCCTATGCAGCCGTTTCTCCTTCCGCCAAAAACTTCCCCGCAGTGTCCGGTCCCAGTAGTATTCCTGCATAACACCTATTGTACTGTACTATTTACCCTCTTGACAAACTGTCTTATAGTTTGATATAGTTTGTCTACAATTTAATAGGAAAAGCAATAACGGAGATGAAGTAGGGATAGAATTGTGACAGGAGAAAGCAATCGGCTGATGAAAGATTGCCGTAAATTCTCGCCTCGAAATACCCTCCATCAGCTGAAAGACTGAAAAAATA
>DPYI01000034.1:0-9502 GCA_003545435.1 Patescibacteria group bacterium
TGGATCACCTCCTTTCTATTTAAAAACTGATGATGCAAGATATGCAATAAGCCTTTGGCTTACACTGCATAACAAGCATTATTGGTTTCAAAGCGCGTTATTGAGAGAACGCGTTTGTCACAAAAACTGTGTCTTTCGAGCAAGATACGGATCTTTCAAAAAGTATTCCTGTCACCATTTGAGTTACCAAATACTGCAGTAAATCCCCTCGTATAGAGGGGATTTTTTGTGGTTTCTGGTATACTTACGTTGTATGACGACGACAGTAGTCTACTCCAAACCGATTTTCTGGAAAAACCTCATCAAATATCAGAAAGGGTCGGTCGTAAGCCGCGAGATTGTGAAGAAATCAACGAGTACGGTAACGCTTTTTGCGTTTGACAAAAATCAGGGATTAAGTGAACATACGACGCCCTTTGATGCCTTAGTTCAGATCTTGGATGGAAAAGGAGAATTTACGATCGACGGCGTGTCTCATACAATAGGAAAAGGAGAGATGCTTCTTATGCCGGCAGGTTACCCGCATAAAGTTGTAGCACAAGAAAAATTTATCATGCTCCTGACGATGATCAAAGAATAAGAACAAATTTATCTTAACGCCTGCAGGTGTCCTAAGAGTGCGATGACGAGAAACGCCACTCCCCAGCGAACCGGATGAATGCCTGCGACCGTATAGGTGAGCAAAAATCCGATGCCGATACCTGCTACGGTATGAATGACCGCATTATAAAACGGCCGTTTGCTGAAGTATTTCAGCATTTTCCTATATAGTTTCATAAAATGTCTCACCACCTCTCTTAGAAACATTTAATGAGTCTTACGAATTTAATGTTTCTTGGATCCGCCTTAGTGTGCTCTTCAAGCCGTCTACGATCCGCCAGCTGGCGGAGTAGCCAAAAGGCTTGGAGGAAGCACAGGCGGACAAGCATGTAAACGATGCCAATTAAAGAGTCTCTTTTTAGCAAACCATAAAATGAAAGGAAATGCAACTGGATGTAAATCCGGTGATCTTGATTTCTGATTGAGCATTTTGTTATAGTATTGTTATGAAACGCGTCAATATTTCAGTAAAATACATGGGTAAGTTTGCCGGGAAATGGGTAGCGATTAATACCATCAAGGATCGGATTGTCGCAGTTGGAGAAACGCTTAAGGAAATAGAACCATTTATTACCCGATCAGTCAAAGATAAGACACCTGATGAAAAAATTGCTGCTGCCTTTAAGGTGCCGCGTAAAGACGAAGGGCCGTACGTTTTATGTATAAGAAAAATACGCCCGTAACTACTTTTCGCTACTACTTCAATGGTTCTGACTATTTTCCTGTTATCCCCATGGTGTTTTTAGTCGGCGAAAAAAGAATTCGTTCCCAAGCGTTGGTCGATTCTGGAGCAACAATTTCTATATTTGGCGAGGAAACAGCAAATTCTTTAGGAATCGGCATTGAAACTGGAAGAAAAACCATCCTTGGCGGAGTTGGAGGAAGAATTGCCGGGTATATTCATAATATGAAGGTTAGAATTGCAGGGAAAGAATTTCTTTGCCCAGTTGTTTTCTCCCGCGAATATACCGTCTCTTTTAATTTGCTAGGGAGAGAAGCTTTTTTCCGCGCATTCCGAATCACGTTTGAGGAAGGGAAAAGTCAGGTAATTCTTGAATAATTTTTTATTAGAAACAGCTGTTTGGTGAGCAAAGAAATTAGACAGCAGATAATGTTCATCTTCGTAAAGTAACACCCGGTCCATCGCTATTGCTCCTCCTGAAAAAATCCCAGTTCCTCTTTAGTCGGCAAGGCCTCATATACTCCCAGCCGGGTTACGGTAAACGCTCCAACTTTATTCCCCATCAGCATCGCTTTATTTATATCTTTAGTCTCTAAATACTCGGTTACAAACCCCGCCCGAAAGGCATCGCCAGCGCCGGTCTCATCAACGGTTCTAACTTTTAATCCGGGAAAATACTCAGTCTTGTCCGACAGCACCAGTGCTCCTTTTTCACCCAAGGTAAGGATGATGGTTTTAGCACTATTTTGCCTTAATTTTTGCGCTGCCAGCTCGGCGGTTTTTTCGTCAAATACCTTCACTCCCGTCATCGCTTCGGCTTCAAATTCATTACAGCTTAAAAAATCAATGCTTGAATACAACTTAGGATTTAGCGGCCTGGCAGTCGGCGCCGCATCGCAGAAAACTGTAATTTTTCTCTTATTAAACTCATTGATGGCAAAAGCAACAATTTCCGGCAAAGGCTCTAAAGTAGTGTAAAAACAATCAATAATTATTTTCCCCTCATCGATTTGATTCAGAAAATCCTTAATGGTTTGTTGGTTAATTTTAATGTTGGCGTCTTCGTTGACGATAATGGTATTTTTCCCTCGACTGTCAACACTAACCATCACCGTCCCTGTAGGGATAAAATTGTCGGTGTCCACAAAACTGGAGTCAATGTCTTCTCTTTTGAGCACTTCTTTTAAACTTTCGCCGAAAAAATCATTACCTGTCTTGCCGAGCATCCAGACTTTTTCCCCCAACCGACTCATGCCAATAGCCGCATTAGTGGCTTTACCACCAGGCATTAGTTTTAACCCTTCACTAATTACTACCTCGTCCACTTTAGGAATCATCGGCACTTTTGTGATCATATCAATGTTAACCGAGCCCAAAACAGCAATTTGTTTTTGAATTGCCATTTTTTGTGTTCCCCATTTTTTTTCACTTACTCGGTAACCAAAATTCCGCTTGGTCTTAATCCGATCACTTACCTCTTGTAAAAACTTTAAAACAATCTTCTTGAGATTTTTTTGAGAATACAACCTGCCGGTAAAATAATCGTGCTGAATATACTTGCCGTAATCCAGATTTTGTGATAAACACAACACCGGCTTTTTATATAACAAAGCGAGGGTCATCTCATGTCCCACGCGCAAGTCATCAAAAGACGCTTCAACTACCAAACCATCCGCCTTCAGCACTCCTTGTCGGATAAATTCATAATGTACCCGTTCTTTACTGCCGTACTTTTTTATGTTTTCAGGTGTAAAGCTATCCTGGTATTCTCGGGTTTTCTCGGCGCTGATGACCTCGGCACCTGTTGACTCAACTAACTCAATTATCTGATCATAGTCCTTTTGGTATTTTTGCTTTCCCAAATACGACGCAATAAAAAATATTTTCATTGTCACAAGTATACCTGTTTCCTTATTCTTTTAAAATAGATGTCGATTATGATATGCGTGAATAAACAAATGAAAAAAATGGTAAAATACGATTAATCTTGATTATCAGTGGCTCGGTGGCCCCGTGATCCGCCAGCTGGCGGATGAAAAGCTACAAAGGAAACGACGGCGGGCTACCACAATTTTCCAGAATATTCTCCTCTTTTTTAAGCAAACCATAAAACAAAAAGAAATGTAACATACGTTAGACTCCTAATGTTGGGACGCTGCCCAATACTGCTGGATGGGAGGCATCCCAATTTATTTCAAACAGAACCGGCTCAGTTGTTGCAGGTGTACCGACAACGGTTGTTTCCAGGTTGCTCTTTTTTTGATATCCAGCCACAACACTTTCTCCATCCGTGTCTAAAACGTACGGCTTGCATTCTACTTTTTTTGCACTCATAAAAATCACCTCCTTATTGCACGAAAAAACCTCCCTTGCGGGAGGTTCGTATGTTTCTAATAGCTAATTTTTCTATTTTATACTTCCTCCCAGGGCGCTACCGCCAATACGAATGGCGAGAATGCTATCAATAATGAGAGAAAGTCTTTTACTCATAAGATTATTGATAGTATATAGGATACAATCCGTTTAGGCAACGGATGGAAATGAATATAAGGGTCGCATTTAGTCAACGAATGGTTTTCAGGAAGAAATTAGGTGAGGGAAATCGAGGATTGACTTTATATCTGTTTTTTCAGTACCATACGGTTCATGGGAGACAAGGAACAAATACTCATAGCAGATGATTCGAGCGATGTCATTGATGGACTTCAAGAGTATTTTGGACTTCACCCGGAAAGCGGGCATTCGATTGTCGGAACCGCAGCCTCCGTCGAAGAAGTTGAGGAGTTAATGAGAACGGGATTACAACCAACTGTCGCTCTTGTTGACAATAAATTTCCATACAGAGGGGCCGGGGAAAAAGCACTCCGTATAATAAAACAATATTCTCCCAATACAATAGTTATTTCCTTTTCTAACGATCCGGGTCTGGAATGGGGTGACCAAAATTGGTCGAAACCCCTGATAGAGGTTCCGGGATTATTATTTCGTGCATTAACACATCTTCAACACAAACACCCTGGTAATACCTAAGAAAGGATAGACACCCTTCTTTAAGAATCCTATTTTAAACACGATTTACGCACTCTGTCATAACGAGCCCTGAAAGGGCGTGGCGATCTCTATTATAAAGATTGCTTCACCCTGCTGAGCAGGGCTCGCAATGACAAGGTAATCAACAAGGCATTGCGTAAGTCCAGTTTAAATAAACTATAAAATCATAGTAAATTCTATGCCATATACGCATGGAATTATGTATGTAGAGAATGATATAATAAGCAAAGCTTATGATTGGCTCGGTGGCCCCGTGATCCGCCAGCTGGCGGACGGGTTTGACTCCGAGATAATGTATTTTGGTGCGTTGGCCTGCCCGCAATCGCTTCCGCCCGCAACTGCGTAGCTGTTGGCGGATGCAGGCGGGCGAAGAGGTAACCCCAAAGTAGGCTTACCTCGCGTTGAGGTCTACGTCCTCACCCGCGAGGAGCGCCACTTCGGGGCGAGCGCGGGTGTGTGTCCCAGAAATTCTGGCAAAAAAATGGTGCGTTGGCGAAGAGGTAACGCGGCTGTCTGCAAAACAGCTATGCGCCGGTTCGATTCCGGCACGCACCTCTCGATTTTTGCCTAGAATTTCGGGATCCCGAAGTTGTATTCCGCCAAAGGCGGAAACATACTTCTGGGACAAAACAGCTATGCAGCGGTTCGACTGTGTCCGTCCGTAGCCCTGAGTTTATCGAAGGGCGAAGGAGGATTCCGCTCCGAGCCTCAATTGCAATTTTGAAAGAAGTATTGGATAATTTGAAAATTGACGGGGTGCATAGTTCAGCAGCAGAACNNCGCTTTCCTGACCGCGCCTGCCGAAGTACGCACACGGGTCGCTAGTTCATTGGTAGAACGCTTTCCTGATAAGAAAGAGGCACTAGGTTCGATTCCTAGGCGACCCACACTTCGTACGGCGGGCAGGTAAGAAAGAGGTGCTAGGTGCGACTCCTAGTGCACCCACAAAAACATACGTAATGATAAAACGTATATATATATATGGCTGATAAGTCATCATCAGAGCTAAAAGATGCAGCAGTGCCGTCTGAAGTCGAAACCCCATTTGATTTTCGTAGAGAATTAGGCGTGTTTTTAAAGGATGGAGATTATTTTCCTGATTATTACAACGTTGAGGTTCGACACAATACACCCATAGAATTGATTGAGTCACAGGTTTGTACAAGAGTTGTGTATAAAACAATTGTAAAAAATGACGTTGGCGAAGATCCCGCCACACAACTTTTCGTACCTATTGAGTCAGAAAGAAACATTATCATCTGCGCTCCGCCAGTTGTACCTCATGTGATTGACGAATTGATGCCGCAGGACTTATGGGAGGTAGTTAAGTCAGATGATCCAAGTAAAGTACCGATACTAGAAGAGCTAAAATGCGTAGAAATTGGAATTTATGGTTTAAACACTTTTATTAATGGTGATGAACGAAAAAGCGGTGAAATTTATCGTGTGGATTTAACAAGAGGTCAACCAGTGTTATATAGGCGTTATCCAATTCCAAAAAACGAACGAGAAAAACGAGATGCTCTGGGGACAGATGAGGAAGCACAGATTCTTTCTGCTCTCCTAGATGTAGTACAACCATTACCGGTATATAAATATGAGCAAGTTGATTCCAGGGGGCTTGAAACAATTGTAGAAATAGTAAAAGATTGTCGGGATGGGCAGTAGTTCATGATGCCCCCCTCTGCTAGATAATGCACACCCACAGTTCTTATTTTTATCTCCGTATTTTTCTCTCTTGAATTCTGAAATCCCGCTGAGGTATGCTAGATGTATATGAAACATCTTATCCGATTTTCCTTAATCAGTATTGCCGTTTTATTTCTTGCCTTTTTTTCTGCCAAGCCGGTGTTTGCCATGGAATTCCGCTCGTCGGACAGCGCGGTCGTTGTGGCTGAAGATGAGATGGTTGCGGGAACCCTCTTTGCCGGAGGGAGTACGGTGCAAATAGACGGAGCAGTGGAGGGAGACCTTTTTTGCGCAGGACAAACAATCGTTGTCAAAGGATCAGTGGGGGGAGATGTACTCTGTGCAGGACAAACGATCCGGATTGAGGGAACAGTCGGAGGAAATATCCGTACTATAGGGCAAACAGTGGATATTGACGGGATAGTTAGCCGCAATGTCATGACTGTGGGACAAACCGTTACGGTCGGGAAAGAGAGTATTGTTGAGGGCGATGGAGTATTCGGCGGACAAACGGTTTCCATATTGGGTGATATCGGAAAAAGCATCCTTGGAGGAGGGAATTCAGTACTTATTGACGGAACTGTTAGTGGTGATGCCATGCTTGGGGGAAATACGATTCAACTTGGAACAACCGCTCACATTGCGGGAAAACTGACCTATGAAAGTGACAAAGATGCGGTAATAGCCAGTGGAGCGGTGGTCGGAGAAATTGTCAAACAGCCAATGCCGGAAAAGTCTTCTGTGGAACGACAGAAGAAACAATTTCCAATAATTGCAAGATTTATGAGGGGAAAACCATGGCCGCTGAATGCCGTTGGTCCGGTGCTCACGTATCTGGTCATTGGCGCTGTCGGAGTTTTATTATTCAAAACAAAAATCATAAAAGTCGTCAGTGTGATGAAAGAGTATACCAAAGCATCGTTTGGAGTCGGATTTTTATGGCTTTTGGTATTTCCGGTTGTATTCCTTACGCTTCTGGTTACCATTATCGGCATCCCGATAGCAATCCTGTACGCGCTGTTGTTTATAATAATTGCGATAGTTGGGAAATTATGTACGGCAATACTTATCGGAAGGGAACTGGTGGCATCATTTTGGAATAAAGAGAGAGAAAATTGGTATTTGGCAGTATTGTTTGGCGTTACAATCTCTTGGTTGGTATTTTCTATGCCCTACATCGGCGGCCTCACGTCATTTATCGCGATCGTTTGGGGTATGGGAGGATTGGTAAAAATAATTTTTTCAAAAAAACAGGCGAAAAGATAGGGAAGATTATCCGGCAGTCTTGTGTAACAGATGAACGTATCATATACTACCCAGTATGGTTTTATCCGATAGTGATATAAAGACCGCGCTTTCAACAAAAAGAATTCATATTACCCCAAAACCGGATCTCAAAACACAGCTGGGCAGCTGTTCGATTGACCTTCGATTAGGAAAAAAATTCCGCGTATTTAACTACAGCAAAGTTCCGTTTATTGACCCCAATAACCCAAAAACGACTGCAGAGATGATGAGTGAGATCAGGGTCAAAGACAAAGAACCGTTTATCCTCCAGCCCGGAGATTTTGTCTTGGCTACCACCATGGAATCATTTACTCTTCCTTCTGATCTTCTAGCGAGACTGGAAGGCCGATCCAGTTTAGGAAGATTAGGAATTGTTGTGCACTCCACCGCATCGGTGTTTGATCCCGGGTGGAACGGAGTAGCGGTTCTGGAACTGGGGAATCTGGGGCGAATGCCGGTAGCCTTGTATCCGGGGATGCGCATCTGCGCTCTGACATTTGAAGAGTTAAAACATCCTGCGACAATTCCGTATGACAGGAAAAAGTCTGCTAAGTATTCCCACCAGTCTGCTCCCGAGCCAAGTAAAATCAGTGATGATGCTTCTTCATGAGTACCATAGCTTTCAAAAAACAGCGTCTTCGCCTAAAGTTCCAAAAGCACTCTGCAATGGTTGATGAAAAAAAGAAACGCTCGTGGAGTACAAAAATTTCAACTCATATCGTGAAGATGGACATGTATAAAAAGGCTAATATTATTGCTTTTTTTATTCCTCTTGACAATGAACCTGACATCTGGTCGGTAATCCGTAATGCGTGGGAACACAAAAAAACCGTTGCTATTCCCCGGATTGAAGGGAAAAAGTTAACTCTAAGGAAAATAACTGAAGAAAACGATTTGGAAACCGGTCCGTTCAATGTTCGTCAACCAAAACCTGATCAACCGATCGTTTCTTCAACATCTATTCAGGTGATTTTTGTTCCTGCTCTTGCGTTTGATCAAAAAGGCTACCGACTTGGGCATGGGATAGGGTATTATGACCGGTTGCTCAAAACAATTGATGTACAGAAAATCGGCGTGTGTTACGGATTTCAACTTATTGATGAGCTTCCCCATGGGCGTCACGATATCAAAGTTGACGGCATTATTACAGAATCCTATAATTCGATACCGGGTTTCAATACTACCTAACTATATCATAATTTATTTGTAGGTTATGATGGTGTGAGGATAGAGAAAGTGATAGTGTAGCCGGAAGAACTGTGAATCGTTTTTTCATATTCTTTTTTGGTAAATCGTGATTCATACTCGGGAAAAAACGTATCTGCGTCAGGACGCAGTGCATCAACTTTTGTAATATAGAGCTTGTCGGCAATCGGGACAGCTTGAGAGTAGAGTTTGGCTCCGCCGATTATGAATAGTTCATTATTCCCTGTTGCTTTTCCGATATTAATGGCTTCTTCAAATGAGTGAGCAATCGTAACACCGGCTTCTTGGAATAACGGGTCCCGGGTTATAACGATATTGACGCGGTGAGGGAGAGGATGACCGATCGAAAGAAACGTATTTTTTCCCATAATAACCGGGTGTCCTTTGGTAATTTCTTTGAACCACGCCATGTCTTCCGGTATGTCCCAAAGAAGCTTGTTGTTTTTTCCCAGTTCGCGGTTTTTCCCGACAACAGCAATAACAGAGAGTTTAGAATTCATAATTCAGAGTTCAGAATATTTTATAATCTAGAATTACTTAGAATAATTTTTCGTATTGAGAATAATTGTTGATAGCATCTTTTTAATTTCAGTACATTCACAAATCAGTGGGTCAATTTTATCAGACAACTGACTATTTGATTCTTTGAAAAGCATGAGCCAGTATACTGTCTCAGCAGAAGATTTTAATGCAATTTGGAAAAAATTGATGAATTCGCGTCGCGAGGTGCTATTTCCTCCTTCGACAACATTTGCACCGATTGATGCAGCTGCACGTATGAGCTGGTTGATAATGATACGAGTTGATTGTTTGATAATCGTATTCTGTTCCAGTGAGATAACTGATAATGAGAATTGAAAGCATCGTTTTTTAAATAGCTTTTTAAATTCCTGTTTTTTATCGCTCGGTCTTTCAATCATACAATTCTACATTTTAAATCATTCTGAATTTTAAATTTTGAATTCTGAATTATTATTAAAAGCCGCC
>DPYI01000034.1:9649-15027 GCA_003545435.1 Patescibacteria group bacterium
TAGTGTTTTTTCTGCGGATATTTTTTGATTTTTTCAATCGCCCAGCCGAGCTGGTCAATAGTTTTTCCATGTTGACTAGGCCAATGACGCCACTGCACGCCATAGACCGGTCCAAGCTCCCCCCATGTTTTTAAAAATTTTGGATCGGTTTGGGCTTTTTCTATAAACGCTTCAAACGTCATGGGTTTTGCTTTTTTTCCGTCTACTGCCCATTGGTATTTTTTGTATGCCCATTCGTCCCAAATGTGGACATTATTGTCTATCAGATATTTGATGTTTGATGAGCCGGATAAAAACCACAAAAGTTCATGGATAATCCCGCGGTAGAAAACTTTTTTGGTCGTCAGGAGCGGAAACCCTTTGGAAAGATCAAACCGTATCATCCTGCCGAATACTGATTTCAGCTTCACTCCCGTCGAGTGGCTGACTTTCCACGCGCCATGATCCATGATGTCTTTCATAAGATTAAGATATTGATATTCTGGATGCTTCGCTTTCGTGTGTTTCATATATGATCTCCTTCGTTTCGGATAGGTATGTTATACCATATTTACCCCAGTACCAGAAAGCCCCCCAACTTTAGTCGGGTGGATAAATGGTTTTTTTGGGCTTTCGGTACGGGGTTTCGCCTCGGACAATCGAGAGAAGCCACGGGTTTTAACCCGTGGAGGCTCATTTTTGAAAAACAGTACGCGTTTTATAAAGATTTTTTTGGGTCAGGGGATATTTGACAATTTTTTCCATCTATGTCCATACTGATAGTATGCTTGAACAACTCTTAGGAGCACTTCTTTTCCTGTTTGGATTCCAGTTGGGCGGTTCGGTCCGGGGGGAGAGTACGCCAAGCGCAGTTACTGCTTCGTCTTCATCGATTCTGCACAACGATATCGCCGGGCTTGAGGCGAAATTTTTGAAAAACCAAAAAAATGCTCTTTCCAACTGGGAAGCGAAGCGCGCGTCATTTTCCGCGTCCCTGGCAATCATCAAAGATGAAAAGAAGAAAACGCGCATGGAGACTCTTCAGAACCGTTTGAATGAAATCAACAAAAACCAGACCACTCTCTATATGGGAACATTAAAGCGTCTCAACACCGGCGTTGAGAAAATACAGGAGGCCAGCCAGCAGCATGCTACAGAAAGCGGAAAAAATACGTCAGATGTGACTGCAAAAATCTCTTCGGCAAATACAGCCATTGCGGATGCCATTGCGGTTGTTACCGAGCAGGTACAAAAAACGTATGTCATGACCATAACATCAGAAACACAGCTAAAACAGAATTTCGGCAAAGAACGTTCCAAACTGGCAACCGATCTGAAAAAATCAAGGGATGCGGTTGGGAATGCCCGCAAAAAAGTAGGAGACGCGCTGAAAGCATTGAAGAGTTTGGCCGCCGGAAAACCGATAAAAATTCTCTTGTCAGAAGAAGCAAAATAACTATGAACAAACGAAGCGGATTTTCCATCATACTACTCCCGATTATCGTCCTTATTCTTGCTATCGCCGGCGTATTTGGCTATAAATTCTATACAGATGGACTCAAGGCAAAAACAGCAGATATCCCGGTCAATAAAGTGACTCCTCCGCTTACCAAAAGTCAGGGAAAACCCTCAAAGGGATACGGAACGGTTGAAGGGCCGGTCATGTTAAACGTTGATCAGGCAGGAACCGTATCCGGCCAAACGGACTTAGAGACGCTCCTGAACCAGAGTGATGACGGAGGNNTTTTCCCCGTTGACGGTGTGACTCTATCTCTTTACCATAAAACCACCTGCCCGCCTGATCTTATGAAAGCCCAAAAAAAATTACAGTATATTTCCGTCATGGGCACTATGGGTTCGGGGAAAACGACAGCAGCACGGCTGATTGCACAAAAATTCCGTTACCACCTGGTTGAAGAAAACTTTGGCGAAAATGCATTCCTTCCCCGGTTTTATAAACGGATGAACCGCTGGGCCTTCCACAGCCAAACGTTTTTCCTCATGGAGAAGATGACCCAATTGTCTGCAATTGGCGTCATCCTGAATAAATCCGGTGTCGACAGAAAAAATGTCATCCTGAACCCCGACTCAATCGGGGTGAAGGATCCCGTCCGTGATAGGAGAAACCATATATACGGTATTGTCCAGGATACACCGATTGAGCAGGATGTGTTTTCCTACGCCAAAGTCCAGCATATCTTAGGTAACATGGATGATGCCGAGTGGCGGTTGTATCAGACAATATACACGTCATTTGAACCGCACCTTCCCAAACCTGATCTTATTATTTATCTGGATACATCGTTAAGTGAAATTGAGAAGCGTATCGCCTCAAGAGGCAGAGGATATGAAAAAAGAATTCCGAAAAAATACCTGGAACTTCTGGATTCACTCAATCAGGAATGGTTAAAAAAAAATAAATACCCGCATGTCTTAAAAATAAAAACTGATAATCTCAACATCGTTGCCAGTAAGACGGCACAGAAGGAGTTCATCCACAGATTATGCCTTGGATTGAAGAATGTGGTGAGCCACTTTAACGTGTTAACATGCTAAAGTGGTACGTCATATTGTGTGCCGTCTGAAAAGTGTGGTACAACTAGGTGTATGAAAAAAATGTTTGCAGAGGTAAAGGTTCTTGTTTGGGATTTTGACGGCACGTTCTACAGGCCTAATCCAGAGTTATGGCATGAAATACGGGAAGCGGAGTATCAGGTAATTGCCGATCACACCGGCTGGCCGAAAGAAAAAGTGATCCGGGAGTTTTCCTCACTTCACAAAAAAGTGTATCAAAGCGCTACGCAGGTTGCTTCCACATTAGCAGGCATTTCTCCTTCCCAAGCAGCAGTTGAGATGGAAGAGTATTTTGACCGCAGGAAATATCTTACGCGCGATAAGAAACTTATTACCCTATTTAAAAAACTAAAAACATATCGCCATTGTATCCTCGCAAACGGGGTCATCACACACTACAAAGAAACGCTTCGTGTTCTGGGCGTATCTCCGGATATATTTGAACTCATCGTCACATCCGAAACAGTAGGGAAGACAAAACCCGACTCGGCGGGATTTCTTTATATTTTGAACCATACGAAACTTCCCGCATATCAGCACCTTATGATCGGAGACCGCGAATCGTCTGATATCATTCCCGCCAGAGATCTCGGCATGAGAACATGTCTTGTGTGGTCTCATACAAAAAGCCGTATAGCGGATACGACGCTTGCAAGCGTGTACGATGTGGAAGCTGTAGTATAATAGTGTTCTCATCCATCTTATGGAAAACGGGAAACTCATAGTTTTTGAAGGAATAAGCGGCACAGGCAAAGAGACACAGGCAAAACTCTTACAAAAAACGCTTAAGACATTGTATAGAGCAGATAGCCACATCGTGTACCATCCGACACCGGCATTAAAAACACTCTTGCAGGTATGGCGGAAAGATCGACATATCGATGCAACAACCGAGGTTTATTTACTTTTAGCTGATCGGTATGACCGCGTAACCAAGGAAATCATTCCGCTTCTTTCAAAAGGAATATGGGTGATTAGTTTACGAAACTACGTGAGCGCATTAGTGTATCAAGGGAAAACAGAAGAGAACCGGAAATGGATTGCCCGGGAATTTTTTGTTTTTGAACCAAAACCCGATATACTGTTTTACTTTCACATATCTCCTCAGGATGCTCTTCTTCGAATACGCAAACGGTCTCGCGAAACAGGTGAACCGTTGGGGAAATTTGAAACATTAGATCTTCTTATAAAAAAAATTCAGGCATACAAGACAGTCCTTGCAGACCTCCCTCATATTTCCGTTGATGCGAGCCAGTCAGTTGAGTCTATAGAAAAAATCATCCGCTCAAACCTATTTCCGTTGGAATCGCAAAGAACATAAACATTGATGTATTGTTCCGAGTTTTTCGTTTTGTTATTATAAAAACAACTATGCGTATGAAACGCGGTTTTTTTGTTGTTTTTGAAGGGGGAGAGGGAGCAGGAAAATCAATTCAGGTTGAAATTCTTGCAAGTCACCTGCGTGAGGAGGACTATGCGGTTACTGTGACGAGAGAGCCGGGTGGTACGCGTATTGGGGAACAAATTCGCGCGATTACGCACAATTCAGAAAACGTTGACCTTGACTCGGTGGCCGAGGCATATCTTATGGCTGCGTCCCGCGCCCAACACGTCCGGGAACTTATCGAACCAGCTCTCGTTGCCGGAAAAGTGGTCGTGTGTGATCGATTTGTCGACTCAAGTATTGCCTACCAGGGTTATGGAAGAAAGTTGGGTGAGGACACCATCCGGAACGTGAATGAACTGGCAGTGAACGGCGCGATACCCGACATGACTATCGTTCTTGATGTGCCGCCTTCTTTGGGGCTGGACCGGCGGGGTCGGGGTATGAAAATGAAAGACCGTTTAGATCTCCAGCAAAAAGATTTTTATGACCGCGTGTATCAAGGATATGTAACTCTTGCGAAAAATGATCCCGGGCGGTATGTTATCATCGACAGTAGCAAATCCATAGAAGATGTAGCAGTGAGTGTTTGGAAGGTCGTAAAAAAAGCATTAGATATACGCAATGGTAAAAAAATCGCATAAATCAGTAAAAAAAGGAAAACTGACCGTCATGGCCGGTCCTATGTTTGCCGGTAAAACGACGAAGCTTCTCACGCTTTTTTCCGTGCTCTCTAATCTTGGGTATAATATTCTTTGTTTTAAAGCAGAGGCAAAAAAGATCAACGGCATGGGACACACCAACTCCCATGACGCACGGCCTTTGCCGGTCATTTATGTGGGTATGGACCAGCCGGAGAAAATTCTCCAGTACGTGGGAGAGGATGGCATTGATAAGGTCATTATTGATGCCATCCACTTTTTTCCGAAGAACCGGATTCTCTCTGTTGTAAAAAAGCTCCTCAACTGCGGCATTGATGTGTACGTGAACGGGTTGATCTACGATTACAGAAAACAGCTTTTCGGAGCCACACGAGCGCTTCTTTTGATGGCAGATGAGCCGTTTGAACTCTTTTCCGTTTGCGTTAGGTGTGCAGGGAAAGCAGATCATACAGAACGGATTGCCGGCGGGATAGATCAGCGGATTGGTACGACAGGTCCCCAGAAAGCAACATATATACCCGTCTGCAGTAGATGTCACAAAATATACCAAGGATGATTTCTGCAATTCTCATCATCGGAAATGCCGGGTCAGGGAAATCTGTGATTGTATGGTATTTAGGAAGCCTTCTTGATGAAGATGGGGTTGACATCCAATATGTGTCCGACCGACTGGGTCTCGAGGAAGGTGTGATCAAAGACACAAAACATGCCCGTCCGGACAAAGATGGAATTCGCATCGGGAAGCACAGTAAATTCATTGCCGACGGTCCTCCGGGATT
>DPYI01000028.1 GCA_003545435.1 Patescibacteria group bacterium
CCCTTCTTTTTGAAACACGAGAACACCGAGTGTACATACAATGATGGTTATTGTGGCATTGGCGGCTACCATCCCGATTCCCGGTGGTGATGCTCCTAAAAATCCATACTGCATGAGCTGTACGACTGACGTCATGGGATTGAGTCGCCATAACCACATAAATTTGTACGGAACAACGGATATGGAATAGACAATCGGCGTTGCATAGAACCAAATAATAAGAAGCGCCTGAACGAAAAAGTTGATGTCGCGGAAACGGACGTTGAGCGCGGACGTAAAGAGTGCAAATCCGACCGTAAAAACCAAAAGTAACGTTAGTCCGAAAAATATGGCAGGAATTTTTGCTAAAGTTATTGTTCCCAAAAAAAGAACAGGAATAATAAAAAGAACAAGGGCGAGGCTGAAGTGAACGAGATTAGAAAAAATAATAGATAAAGGAATTACTGATCTTGGAAATTTTGCTTTTTTTATTAACGATCGTTCATTGACAATGCAGGGTGTTCCTTTGGTAAGAGATAAGGAAAAGAAATTCCATACCAGAAGTCCGATGAAAAGGTAATATTGGTAATTCGGTATCGGCTCTTTTATAAATAAAGAAAAAACAAAGTAGATAATGATCATCTGTAAAAGCGGATTTGCCACCAGCCAGAAAAATCCGAATATGGTATATTTGTAGCGCGCGCGGAGCTCTTTTTCCGTCATTGCAAAAAGAAGTTCCCAGAAATGTCGGATATCTGATTTCATAAACTGAAAGCATTATACAATAAACCTGTCATCGCGAGGATCCCGACGTCATGTCGGGAGACGAAGCGATCTTTATTATAAAGATTGCTTCGCCATAAGAATGGCTCGCAATGACATGATGAATAGAATCATTTTGTGTAAGTCCTGATCCTATATGATTGTATCTTTCCTTTATCACATATTTGTTTTTTTTCTGATTGTGATGACATTGCCGCTTCAAATTGTTATTTCAATTCTTATTGTCATCAGTTCAGGATTACCGATTCTATTCAAGCAAATTCGTATCGGAAAAAAGAACAAACCATTTATCATGTATAAATTTCGTACCATGGCACACGGTTCAGACAAATTACAAAAAAGATTACAAAAACATAATGAAGCGGATGGACCGGTTTTTAAAATTCATAATGATCCTCGGTATACAAAAGCAGGAAAATTTTTAAGTCATACGGGAATGGACGAACTCCCCCAGTTGTGGAACGTACTCAAAGGCGATATGGCACTCATTGGTCCCCGACCCCTCCCCTTGGAAGAGGCCTGTCGGCTCGCGAAATGGCAAAAAAGACGTCACACCATCAAACCTGGCATCATTTCACCATGGGTGCTGAATGGGTACCACAGCAGGCCGTTCAGTGAGTGGATGAAAAGCGATATTACATATGCGAAGCAGAAATCGTTGCGATATGATGCGGGAGTCTGTTTTCAAATGATTCCCTATTTAGGGAAACTGTTCATACAGGAGATAAGAGAAGACGTGTAAAGCACCTACTCTTTATTCTCCAGATATTTTTTCCCCAGCCGAAGAGATTCAGAAGAAGACAATTGAGTTGATTTTCTTATTGAATCGAACATAAAAGAAAGGTATACTATGTGAATATGAGTAACCGTGTTGTTCCTGATCATCTTCCTCTGTCGTTATACAAATTTTTTTGGGATGTGGATGCAAGCAAAGTAAATCCTGTAAAAAGCGCTCAATATGTTATTAATCGATTGCTTGACAAAGGAGATTTGGAAGCAGTGCGTTGGATATTGCATACGTATCCACGCGAGAGCATCAAAGAGACACTCAAACATCGACTTGATTTTTCTCCGAAAACCGCCGTATTTTGGTCACGATATTTGAGTGTACCACGAGAGGAGGTCAAATGCATGCAGGAACCTTATTACAGTCTTCGCAGGCAGCATTGGCAGTATTAGGTAAATCCCATATATTAGATACATCATATCTTGCCGGAGGGTCAGCTCTTGCACTTCACCTTGGACACAGAAAATCCTTTGATTTTGATTTTTATTATCCAGGAGCATTATTTGCTGAAGATATTATTAAGCAATTAGCCGGTATTGGTACTTTTAAGGTAACATTACTTGAACCCCCCCATACGGTACTGGGGATTTTTAATAATATAAAGTTCAGTATTTTCCGCTATACCTACCCGATGATCGGTGAATTTACTCTGTATCAGAACATACGGGTCGCATCAGTTGCGGATATTGCTGCTATGAAATTAACCGCTATAACAGGAAGAGCAACAAAGCGTGATTACGTTGATCTTTATGTCATCTCACAAAAATATCGGTTTGAGGAACTTTTTGATTTCTATGAGAAAAAATTCGGTAATTTAGGGAATAATCGATATGCGATTATCCGTGCTATGGGTTATTTTGATGATGCAGAGAGCGATGAAATGCCGAAAATGATTCACTCTTTTTCCTGGGAAGAGGTAAAAACATTTCTTTCGGATGAATCAATCAGGTTAGCTAAGAAATATCTGGAGTAATGATGTGTCCAAGGTCGCTTCGGCGGAGCGTTGTTGTTTTAATAGCTTCTTCTTTTTTCCACTCCTCAATTTTTTTGTGGTTACCGGAGAGAAGTATGGTTGGAACGTTCATTCCGTTATACGATTGAGGATTTGTGTACTGAGGGCCCTCCAGAAGGTTCGGATCTGAAAATGATTCGTTTTTAGGGCTTTCCGGTTTTCCAAGAACTCCGGGAATGAGGCGTACAATGCTGTCAACCAATACCATCGCAGGAATTTCTCCTCCTGTCAGGATGTAATCGCCGATTGAATACTCTGCATCTACGAACGTCCGGATCCTTTCGTCTATTCCTTCATAATGAGCACAAAAGAAAATCAAGTGTTCATACCCGGAAAGAATCTGAGCATCAGCCTGTTTATATTGTTTTCCCTGCGGATCCAATAGGACAACGCATGACTTTTTTTTTGGATATTGCGATTTTGCATAGGCAATTGCCCGGTCCGCAACATCCACTTTCATCACCATACCCGCTCCCCCGCCGTACGGATGTTCATCCACGGTTTTATATTTATCCTGAGAAAAATCTCTGATATTGATGTATTGAATAGTTATTATTTTTTGTTTTATGGCGCGGCTGATAATCGAAGAAGCAAAAGGACCTTCAAACATGTTAGGAAAGAGAGTGAGGATCGTGATGTGCATATCTTATGTCATCCCGGACTTGATCCGGGATCCCGTCCGATTATTGAAAAACCTAGATTCCCGCTTTCCTGCCCGCAATGCTTTCAGCATAGCTGATGCAGGCGGGCGCGGGAATGACTAGATTGTGGATGTATCAGATTTGTCGGATTTGTCCATGGGGGTGCTTTCCGCTACCTCAACATCCGCAAATATTTTTTGTTTGGTAGCAATGATTTTTATAAGATCCCGAATCGCCATAATGATCCGGCCCTTTTTCCCGATGATTTTCCCCATATCCTCAGGATTGGCGTGAATGACGTAGATCGTCCGGTCGCCCTCAATTACCTCATCAATAACGATATCATCAGGGTGATCAACGATGTGCTGAAGAATGTAAAGCAACGTCTCTTTCATTATTTTTTCATCAACCCCTTTACGCTGTCGGTAATAACGGCCCCTACCGACACCCAATAATCGATACGGTCTTTTTTAAGGGAAATNNGTAAGTCTGATTTTAACCATACCAGGTAGTAGAGTTTCGACCTTTGCTTTCACGCTTTCGAAATCTCAATTTCCTTTCATAAATATATTTACTACCAATTTCCGAGGTACGAATAATCGACGAGCAAAGATAAAAAAGCGTGTCGAAACTTCACTACCTGGCATATCTCATTTCAACTATCTTATCATATTTTCCCCATCTTCTCAAGCGCGTTTTTGGC
>DPYI01000068.1 GCA_003545435.1 Patescibacteria group bacterium
TTCGTTGATGATATCTGCTATTGCTTCAATCCCACCTTGCGGATAATGGTAGTTGATTTTCCGAACCGGGACGTTGCGGTAATCGTAATGGTGTTGACTCCCGGAGTGAGCGTTACCTGATCAAAAAATTTTCCGTCGCTCCGGACTAGGACGCTAACCCCGTTTACCGTCACCGTAGCGTCAAGGTCAGTACTCCCCAATACATCAACCTTCCGGTCTTCAACAACTTTCTCCTTTTCAGGTTTTTCAATCCGCAGGCCCGGAGGCTGCTGAAGTCTCCGGTATTGCACGATAAAATAGGAAAGAAAGAGGATGGTACAAACCCCCAAAAGAAGCATGAGGAACCGTCCGGGCGTAAGTTGAAACAGGGAATGGTCTGTTTCAAGAGCTTCTTTCGGAAGGAGGCTCGTCTTTGAAACATCCCGGGATTGTCTCCGGAAAAACGCAAGGATCACAGCGCTGTCCAATCCCAAAAACTCGCTGTAATTTTTGACAAATCCTTTGGCATAGGCAAGCGACGGAATGAGGGTATAATCATCGTTCTCAATTGCTTCCAAAAATTTTCGTCTGATTTTTGTGGCTTTTTCAACATCCTCAAGGAGTATGCCTTTTTTTTGACGGGTATCGCGTAATATGAACCCAACGCTTTTCATAGATCATACATCCAACCTGTCATCGCGAAGGAGTGTAAACGACTGTGGCGATCTTTATGATATCTTAAAGATTGCTTCTCCCGATTGAATCGGGATCGCAATGACAAAGAATGTTTAGAATTTCTTGTGTTTTTATTGCTCCGTGTTTTGTTGCTGTAAAGAAAGATACTCTTGAGCATTTTTCACCAGAACATCCCTGGGCTTTGCCCCTTCTCCGGCTCCTATGATACCCGCTTCTTCTAATTGATCCAAAATTCGTGCGGCTCTGGCATATCCAACAGAAAGCCTTCGCTGAAGGAGCGATGCCGATGCTTTATCATACTGACAGATGAGGCGGAGCGCATCTTCAAACAACGGATCTTTCCCTGACTCACCGCTTGTTGAAATATTTCCTTTTTTTAGAGGCACTACCCGGGTATTCACCACTTCTTCCGTATATTGGGCTGCCACATTTTTGTTTTTCAGAAATTCAACAATTTTATTCACTTCTCCCTCAGAAACGTACGTTCCCTGGATTCTGCTGGGTTTACTTTGGTCAGGCGGGATAAACAGCATATCTCCCCGGCCTAAAAGTTTTTCAGCTCCGGGCATATCGATAATGACCCTGGAGTCCACCATAGAAGTCACATTAAATGCGATTCTGCACGGAATATTTGCTTTAATAAGTCCGGTGATGACGTCTACGCTCGGCCGCTGCGTCGCAACCACCAGGTGAATGCCGACTGCCCGGGCCATTTGCGCTATCCGGCATATGGAATCCTCAACATCAGCAGGTGCGTATGCCATAATCTCCGCAAGCTCATCAATGCAGATTATGATATAGGGAAGCGCCTGGAAACCCGACCATTCGTTAAATCCGTCGATATTCCGGACTCCGATTTCAGCAAATTTTTTGTACCGGTTTTCCATCTCATTGATTGCCCAGTGGAGCGCTGACAGGATTTTATCCTGTTCAACAATAACGGGAGTTAACAGGTGAGGAATACCGTTATATCCGGTCAGTTCCACACGCTTGGGGTCAATAAGGATGAGACGCACCTCTTTTGGCGTCGTTTTGAAAAGGATGGAACAAATAAGGGTATTCATAAGCACCGATTTTCCGGAATTAGTCGCGCCTGCTACCAGTACGTGAGGCATTTTTCCGATATCCGCTACCACCGGCTTCCCTGACACATCCAAACCTAAAGCCACAGTGAGTTTGCTTTTTGCATGCCGTAAAATATCTGACGTAAGCATGCGTTTGAGGGTTACAAATTCCAAACCCCTGTTGGGAATTTCAATTCCCACCATGTCCCGCCCGGGGATAGGAGCTTCGATTCTTACTTGTCCGGTTGGCGCAGCAAGAGCTAAAGCCAGGTCGCTGGATAAGGAAGTGATTTTTGATAATTTTGTGCCGAGGGTAATTTTAAGGGCGTATTGCGTCACTGCCGGTCCGGGATTTACCTCTACCACGTTTGCCCTGATTCCGAAACTCTCAAGCGTCCGTTCGATTGTGTCAGCGTTTTTCCGGATATCACCCCTATCGGCTTTTTCTTTCGGACCATCTGCAAGAAGCGATTCCGGAGGATATTCCCACATGGCAGTATCATTCGGGTCATTTGCCATAGGATTGTTGGCCCTCAATTGCCCTTTTTGGACAGCCGTTGATCCGGTTTTCATTGCTGCGACAGCCGGAATTCCGATTTTCATTGACGGTCTCTCCTCTTCTTCTCCTTTAATCGTCAATTTTGGTTTACCGCTCCGCTCTCCAAACGACGGTTTTTTTTCAAATATTTTTCCGATTGTTTTAATAATAAACGTTATTGATTTTATGAATAGATCAACCATTGCATCCAAAGATGCATTAAACGTTATAATAAA
>DPYI01000035.1 GCA_003545435.1 Patescibacteria group bacterium
CGAGAGATAATAAATATTCCATCTTTTCTATCTTAGCCTGAATTACGAAATTAGCAAGGCTATTTTATTGTCATCCCGCACCTGCCTGCCGGCAGGCAGGCTTGATGCGGGATCCTGAGAGTGAAGCATAGATTCCTTCCGTCAACTGACGGATTCGCAGGAATGACAAGTCAGAATAACCAAAAATTATTACCTATTTCGTAACTCAGGGGGCATCTTACCGTGTTTTGGAAGTCGGTGTCACGGTGATTGTTGCGGAAGGTGTTACTAAACTTATAGGAGTAGGAGTTAAAAAGATGATTTTAATCGCCCCCTCTTCCGGAACCGGAGAAAGCACTTTTTTTCCGGTCAGCATGATGCCGATGATAATAATGATCAAAAAAAAACCTATGATGATACCGGAGGCAGCCACTGTCTTTGTTCTATCGTCCATACTTATTTAATAGTATAACGCGATTCCGCAAGTCTCACAAATCCGGCAAGGCCAGTAACCATGGCAAGTCCGGCAAGAAGAGCATGTCCGGCAACTCGAGTTTAATTCCTGAATTGCCCGAGCTGCTAAATAGCCCGAGCTGCTTATCCTCTGCTTATTTAATATCTTCCTTCTTCCACGCGGCGAAGGTGCAGTTCGGATAATTGCTGCAGCCGTAGAATGTTTTTCCGCGCTTGCTTCTTTTGACAACAATAGGATGTCCGCACTTGGGACAGTTCAAGTCAATTTTTTCCCCATACTGACGGGTATACTTGCATGTTGGAAAATTGCTGCAGGCCACGAATTTACCGTACCGCCCTGTCCGTATGAGAAGCCCTCCGCCGCAGGTCGGACATGTTTCGTCCAGTTTTTCTGTCGCAAGAGTCACCTTTTCCGCTTTTTCCTGCGCATCCATAAGTGCCTCCGAAAAAGGATCAAAAAAATCTTGTATCACTTCCTGCCAATCTTTCTCTCCGATTGCAATCTCGTCCAAGGATCCTTCCATTTTCGCAGTAAAGGGCAAACTCATGATATTGGAAAAGTAGAGAACGAGAAAATCAGTCACGAGTCCGCCGAGCTCTGTCGGTACGAGTTTTTTTTCTTCTTTTTTGACATACTGGCGCTCAATAACAGTTGAAATAATCGGCGCGTAGGTACTGGGCCTGCCGATGTCTTTTTCCTCAAGGGTCTTAACAAGGGCTGCCTCAGTGTACCGAGGCGGAGGAGCGGTTTCGTGAGGAACCGCGACCGCCTTTTTCAAATCCAGAGTTTCCCCTTCCGAGACATTAGGAATCACGATTTCTCCGTCTTCTTTCCCCAACACTTTCAAAAATCCTTCAAATTTGATGACGGATCCCTGAGTTTGAAAAACATACGCATTACTACTGGAAATAAGGATGGTGGTTGAATCAAAAATTGCCTCTTTTACCTGACTGGCAAGCGCACGTTTCCAAATAAGTTCGTAGAGCCGTACATGGTCGTGGTTCAGATCTTCCGAAGCCCGCACCTCACTCGTGGACCTATGAACTTCAGTGGGACGGATGGCTTCATGAGCTTCCTGGGCAACTTTGGATTTCGTGGTGAATGTTCTTGGGGCGACAGGTACGTATGCTGTCCCGTATTCATGCCCGATGTATTCCCGCGCCTCCGACAAAAATTTTTCTGATAAGTGTACGCTATCCGTACGGTGGTACGTGATATACCCTTCCTCATAGAGTTTTTGGGCAACCTGCATGGTTTTCTTTGCTGAAAAATACAGTTTTCTTCCTGCATCCTGCTGAAGTGTCGAGGTCGTATACGGAGCCGGCGGGAACCGCCGTACTTCCTTTTTTTCCACAGAGGACACGGTAAACGGTTTTTGAAAATCGGCAATGATCCCGTTTGCGTCTTTTTCTGATGTAATAAACGTTTTTGCGACAGTGTATGCTCCGTCAAAAAGTTCATACTTGACCGATTCTTCATACTTTTTCCCCTCATGGGAAAAGAGTTGCGCCGTAATTTCTTGAGAAGGATTCTCCTTACCTTGTAAGGAGAATCCTTTAAAGGTACCTTCAATAGTAAAATACGGTTGCTTCTGAAATTTCTCTATCTCCCGTTCCCGTTCAACGATTAACCGGACTGTCACAGACTGCACGCGCCCTGCTGAAAGCCATTTCCGTGAAAGTTTCTTCCATAGAAGCGGGGACAACTTGTATCCCACAAGCCTGTCCAATATCCGCCGGGCTTGCTGGGCATCCACCAACCGCATATCAATCTNNGCCACGTGCCATGCGATCGCTTCTCCTTCCCGGTCCGGATCGGATGCAAGGATGATTGTCTGGGCATTTTGTGCATATTCCTGAAGTTCCGCCACCCGTTTTTTCTTATCTCTTGGAATGACGTAATGTGGAGTAAAACGGTGTTCCAGATCTACCCCTAGGGCAGATTTGGGAAGATCCCGAATGTGTCCCATCGTCGCCTCAACCCGATACTCCTTACCCAGGTATTTTGTGAGCGTTCTTGCCTTGGTGGGTGATTCAACGAGTATGAGTTTCATACGAATTTAAAATATAAAACCTAAAATATCAAATTGACATAAAAAATAAAATATGGAAAATGCATTTCTCTTTTTAATATTTTATATGTGAATTTTATATTATAAATTTTATATTTGATATTGTTATTCCAGTTCGTACACTTTTCCCCCGATATCTTTAATAATCCCTTTCATTTCCAAGACTGTCAATGTGGAAAACACCAGATGTGCCGTTAATTTCGAAGTCCTCACGATTTCATCAATGTGCTTTGCTCCTTCCGAAAGGCAGGCCATGATGCACGTTTCTTCACTGTTTGTCAATACGGGTTGGTCCTTTTTTGCATTTTTCGTTTTTTGGCGCATACCGAGAGTGTCCATGATATCACGGCTGGAATCGACCAATACCGCTCCCTCTTTTAGAAGAAGTGTCGGTCCGCGGCTATACGGACTGGTGATTGGGCCCGGTACGGCAAACACATCCCGACCTTGATTGGCGGCGTACCGGGCGGTAATCAAAGCTCCGCTGTCGTCTGCTCCCTCCGTCACCAGCACTCCGCGGGAAAGTCCACTGATAATTCTGTTACGCGCTGGAAACAGTCCTTTGCTTGGCCGCATGCCCAAGGGCATTTCCGAAATAACCGCACCGTACCCTTCTTCAGAAAGTTTCCGGTAAATTCCTGCATTTGTCGGCGGAGCAATAATGTCTACCCCGCAACCAAGAACTGCAATCGTTTTCCCGCCCGTTGCAATTGCCGTTTCGTGAGCAACCGCATCAATGCCATATGCCATGCCCGACACAATCGTACAACCGTCAGCGACTAAATCCCGGGTAATCCGCCTCGTTACATCCACCCCGTAGGGTGTGGCTTTCCTTGTGCCAACCACCGCAATGGTCCGTTCCATATCAATCCGTCCCATGGAGGGTTTTGACTTAATGTACAGCAAGTACGGCGGATCGGAAATCTCTTTTAGGAGCCGGGGATATCGCTCGTCAGTTTGTATTAACGTGTTAACACGGTGGAGTGCCAGTTGCTTCATATAAAAAGACAAATCAAACGTATTGCGGAAATGGAGAAATTTCGAAAGAAGTTTTTCTCCGAGATTGATTTTTCCCAGCTCGCTATTTTTTGCCTCCCATGCCTCCTTTGCGCCCCCAAAATAATCAACAAGGAGTTTAAACCGCATGGGGCCGATACCGGGAAATACCGAAAACGCGATATACGCCTCATGTTCAGTCATATAAAAACAAAGGGGGGTTTCCTTATAATATGCTGATATGCAAGTACGTACAGTCCCGCGCTCCATGCAAACGGACCTTCGGAAAGATAAAGTGTACCCCCTGTCAAGACCAATATTCGGCGATTTTAAAGTAACTTTTTCACCTCCAATCATGATCGCCTGTTGTTAAAATATTAATGAGCCTGCATAACCGGAATGATATTCCTTATGAAATCGCTTCTTGCAGATAGGTGATCACTGTTTGAATAATTCTTCGTGCGTGTGGCTTCATCGAATCCGCCTGATCTTTCACGATTTGTGTGAGCATGTCCATTCCTTCTCGGATATACGATATCATCGCGTCAGAAATAACCTGCTTTTCAAGCTTACTTAAAATATAGACGTATGGCAATTTCACAGATAGAACGCGTTTCCGTTTATATGCCTCATTGATCATGACCTCTACGCCATACCCAATCTTTTTCCAAAATCTACTCAGTAATTCGATGTCCTTTTTATACACGACGCGTTCACCGGTAATTGTATTAAAGGGTTGGATGACTCCAAGCGTAGCAAACCTCGCAAGTCCTAAAACCATATCCGCTTTTCTAGTGACCATGGGTTCTGTCATACAATCCAAATCATGATGCGTAAGTCCAACAACATCTCCGTCAAGAAACATGATGATATCTCCTGTACTTTTCTGAATTCCCCGAAAAAGCGCGTATCCTTTTCCATAATTTTTCGAATACGAAATGATAGTAACGAAATCATGAAACCGGGAGACGGCCTGTGCTGTTTGATCAGTTGACCCGTCATTGACGACAATAATTTCTTTCGCTTTTCCCCATGTAAGAACGATCTGAATGACGGATGAAATAGTACGAACTTCGTTATATACCGGAATAACAACGGAAATAGA
>DPYI01000044.1 GCA_003545435.1 Patescibacteria group bacterium
CTTCTTCGGCGGTTCTTTTGACGGCGGTTTATTTCCGGTTCGTTCAACCATACATAATAAGTATAGCATAGGAGAGACGGACAACGCTTCTGTCAGAATTGTAGGAAAATAAAGGAATTTAGAGGAAGTTAGAGAAAATCAACGGGATCAGCGTCGCCATTGGGTGTTGCCGCGAACTCGGGCTTTTTCGACCTGATAGGATTTTCTGTCACTGTCTAGTTTGTTTTCCAAAGAAATCACCAGTCTTTTTAGATGCCATCTCGTTTTATTGATAAGCTCAATAAATATTTCATACGTAAAACTTTGAGCCTGAAAATCATCTACAGGAGAATAAAGGAATTTAAAGGATTTTATCCTTCGACTCTGCTCAGGACGAGAAGGAGATGGAGAAAAAATATTATTTTCGCGAACATATCCTCTATCCTCCTCTAAATTCCTATAATTCCCTTTAGAATCCAGAGGTTTGGAAATAACCGACTGTTTTATCGCTTCATGCCATTTTGAAAGATGAATCCCGATTTCTGCAAGACAAGAGTGCGATTTTGATAAAAAAAACCCGTCCTGCAAACACCGCTCGATATCTCCCTTTACCTCAATCAGGCTTGCTTCTGAATATCCAAGAAATGTCAGGTATTCGGACGTGGTTGGACGGGCAAACCCTTCTTCAATATTAGCAATGATGGAACGTGCGGCGTCATCCAATTGTGCTTTCAGGCGATATTCGGATTTCGGAAATGTGTCCGTAAATTTTCGGATAAGGATCCGCAAAAGTTGAGCGTTTGACCATGCTATCAGATGAATATACCCATTGGTCGTCGTGGCAACACGGGATCGGGGTATTGGTTTTTTGGGTTCGGCAAGTTCGCGGAATGTTTTATTGATTAACTCCCGGACGATTGGATTGGGGTCCATGTTTTTAGCGTACGGATTTTTGTAAAGAAAGTAAAGGAGATTAAAGGAGTTTAAGGGTCATTACCCCACATTGTCCTTCAACTCTCCGCCGGTTGATGAATCGATCAGGACTACGAGGGGCGAAGGGGAGATTTTATACGGCGTCGTGTGTTTGAAGGAATTTTTACTGACTCTCGTTTGAATTTTTTCAACGAGAGTACGATCAAATCCCACCCCCACCACCTCTTCAATGGTCTTTTTTTCATCATAGAGAAGTGAAAGGATATGATCTGCGTCTTTATAGGAAAATCCAAAGTCTTTCTCATCGGTCTGTTCCGGCCAAAGGCCGGCTGTGGGGGGCTTTTCGAGGATTGATTGGGGTATCTGAAGGTGTTTTGCCAATTCAACAACCTGGGTTTTATACAGGTGTGCGAACGGTTCTATATCACTTGCGCTGTCGCCATACCGGGTAAAATACCCCAACACGTGCTCGGTTTTGTTTTCCGTTCCGACAACAAGCGCGTTTCTCTTTTTTGCCTGATCAAACAGATAAATCATCCGGACACGGGCCATGATGTTGCCCTTTCTCACGTTGTCCATGCCCAACATCTCTTTCCCGACAATTACGTCAACTGCGGGTTTAATGTCAATCCGGACAACATGGGTTAACGGAATATGAAGTTGATTGATTGCCTCCATGGCATCCAGTACCCCTTGTGTATTTAATACTCCATAGGGCATAAGAATCGGAAAAACATTATTCTCGCCTAATGCCTTTACAGTAAGAGCAAGGGAAACTGCAGAATCAACCCCCCCTGACACGCCGATGACGGCCTGTGAAAAACCGGCTCTCTCAAAGGTTTCTTTGAGAAAAAAAGCAATTCTCTTAGCCTCCCGGGAAACGTCAATCTCCTTCATAAAATAATTTTCAAATCACAATTTTCAATTTTCAAAGAAAACTGCAAATAACAAAATTTAAACAATTATTTCGTATTGCTGAGTATTTTACCAAATATCATTATTAATTCTCCAACTTCCTTCCGCAACACCCGACAATCATCTTTCACCAATTCACTTGAATGGGCTAATAACCGTAACCAATACAGGGTCTCACGGGCTTCTTTCTTACAAATATAAATTTTATTCCGGAAATCCTTTTTGCTCGATGCACCGTTCGCTTCAAAGTAATTAGCACCTATGCTTGTTCCTGACCGAATCAGTTGATCGATAATAGGCGCGGTAATCAAAGATTTTGGAGTTTTTTTCGCAATATCAATAATCAATTCAGAAAATTTCGAAGTTCTTTCTTCAAGATCGTATACTTTTGTTGTTTGATTCATTGTAATTTCTTTGTGGTTTGAAAATTGGAATTTGAAAATTACCGGTACAGTCCGTGTTCTTTGATATATTTACCGACGCCTGGCGGAACAAAGTGGTCAATGGGCAATCCTCGTTTGACGCGGTCGCGGATTTTTGTGCAGGATATATCAAATGAAATAAGTGCGGGGTGGGTTACCACACTCATGTGTTCAAATAAAGGTTCCACAGGATGCCCATACCTTGGAAACACCAAAAACGGAAGTTTCTCAAGAAGTTCTTTATAATTTCCCCACACGGAAAACTTCGGCAGCCAGTCTGATCCTATGATAAACCGGTATTCATGCTCTTTGGGTAAATACGGCAGCAAATGAATAGTTTTCCCGTCTAACTTATTATCAATCTCGAGAGTCGAAATGCGGGTTTTTGGCACATGAATCATCCCAACCATAGAAACGCGGTCTTTGACAGACGCCACATCAGATTTGGGGGGATGTTGGCCGTAATTGGGTAAAAACCATACCTCTTCACAATCGGTAAAATCCAATATTTGCTGAGCAATTAAAATGTGTCCAATGTGCGGAGGATTAAACGTCCCGCCGAGAAGTCCTATTTTCATAATTTTCAAATCACAAATTCCAATTTTCAAAGAAATCTCAAATTACAATATTTCAAACCTAATCAGCCCAATGGCTGACTATTGAAAATTTAAAATTGAAAATTGAACATTTACACTTTCTTCGTATACCTCTCCCGACTGCTGCGGATAACCTTCTCCCTGCTCTGGTTGTGAGACCGGGGCAGAGGCAGGGTGGTAGCGGAAAAGGGAGGCGAGGTGTGATTATCAATGGAAAGTTTTAACACAATCTGGTAATTTCCAAGTCCGACCAGTTCCTCTTCCTTATATTTGAGTCCGAACTCCCGGGCAAGAGGCCGGGCGTCCGTTGCGCCGACCCCAAACGAAACAATGGATCCGGCATTGCCGAATATCGCATCCTGCACTTCTTCCTCAATCTGCCCGATATACTGGTTGGCAAGTGTCAGATCCAACCGGTATTTCCTAGCCTCTGACAGAATTTTCACAAACGAGGATGTCGCAAAATTTTGAAACTCATCCACATAAAGGTAAAAATCGCGTCTCTCATGCTCATGCTGATACACTCTTCCCATCGCGGCAAGCTGAATTTTCGTAATCATCATGGCGCCTAAGAGCGCACTATTGTCCTCTCCTAATTTTCCTTCAGATAAATTCATAAGAATGATCTTTCCGCCGTTCATCATGCTTTCCAGATTGATTGTTGATTTTGGATATCCGACAATATTTCTCACGGTCTGAGAAGAGAGAAATTGCCCGACTTTATTTAAAATTGGCATGATTGCTTCGCTCCGAAGCTGTGGGGACATTTTGCTAAACTCATTCAGCCAGAAGTTTTTCAATACCTGATCCGGCAATCTCTCAACGGTCTTCTGACGATACCCTTCGTTGGTGAGAAGTTCCGGAACCAACAAAAGGGTGGATTGCGGAACATAAAGAAGCGTTAATATGGTGTTACGCAAAATATATTCCAATCTCGGTCCCCACGAGTGGGCATAAAGCTTGTAGAAAATCGATACAATGCCGGATGCGACAATTTCCCGCTGGACAGCGTTGTCAATTTCCAGAGGATTCAGGTGAAACGGATGCTCTGTGTCCGAAGGGTCAAGATACGCTACATCGTTAATCCTGTTTGAAGGGATATAATCCAACAGTGCGTTGCTTAAATCGCCGTGCGGATCAATGACCGCAACCCCTTCCCCATTCCTCATGTCATTGATTGCCATGTTGGCAATCATCGTGGATTTTCCCGTACCGGTTTTTCCAATGATGTACAGGTGCTTTCTCCGGTCTTCCTTTTTAATGCCAAATGTTACTGTTTTATTCTTAAACTCCGTTCTGGCAAAAAAGTTGATTTCTTTTTTTATTTCCTCTTTCCCGCCAGATGCCGGAAGATTTTCTGGTGCTTCGCCGATAAGCTTACTGCCCCAGGAAATATTTTTGATTGATGAAAGCATGAGTCCCGGCGGATGCCACAAGGATGCAAGTTCGCTTGAACCGAAAATCTGAAACCGGGGAATAAGGTCGCCTTTTCGAAAATACATGGCTTCTTCAAATTTTTTCCGGTTCCACGAACTGGGATCGGACAAGGTTAGCCCGTTGCCGTCTCCAGCTGCAAACACCCCGTATGAACCGGCAAGATCCCGAAGAAGCCGCTCTCTCTCGTCGGAAGTTTTACCCGCAACCACAAGCCGTAAACCGACTTTAAATCCGACTTGATTTAATTTCCTTTCAATAACCCGCGCCTGAGGGTGAGCCTTGGTTCGGCCGGCAATCACCGGATCGGGAATTCCCCGAGCCACCACTCCTGCCGCAGTTTGTTTCCATGAATTGCCTGCCGGGGTAACCCACAATTGCACCGCTGCTGACTGATTTTCTTTTAATTTTGCCAGTTGCCCCAATGGTCCGGACAAAAGATCGATGTCTTTAATGTCCGCGTACGTTTTTATAGGCAGATAGAACGGTTCTGTAAAAATCAGTTGGGATGAGAGGTGAGGAAGAGAAAATACATGGGCCAGTCCGTCAATCCCACTAGAAAGAACAACCTTCGGATATTGCGTGGTAAGCTGACTTTCCAGATAGGATAATTCCTGCTCCGGCGTCACGATATAAAAATGAATAACACCGGACAACGATACAATCTCAAAAGAAAAAAAATGCATTGGTTCGGATTTTCCAAACAACATAGAGAGGAGCCCGTGTTTTTGTTTGCCCATACCCAACACGGCAAATACCTGCTCCATAGCGGCAGGCAGTTCTTCGCTGTCCCTGCTGTTTTTCACTTCCCGCAAAACGATTTGGGTTGTCATAAAAATTAGATTGTCATTCCAGCCCCCGAGCCCGCCTGCCGGCGAGGCAGGCCGGAATCTTTAAGATGCCGCATCTAGTCCGGCATGACAATAAAAACATAACCTTCTTTATTAATTCTTATCATATCACACTGAATGTGTATTTTGTGATTGTCGTGAAATGTTACAAATGTAAGTTTTCACGATTCCGACGCTCTTTTCCTCTTGAAGTATATCCCGAATGTTGTTACACTAAATTTAGTTTATTTATTGCACACGCTCATACTGTTTTTTTGCTCGATTAGCACATGATGACAAACGTGATGAGCACATGAAGTAATCTCACGTGCTTATCGTGTGGTTTTTAATCACGTGCTCATCATATGGAACAACATCCTGTCCCGCAAAACATCACTTCGTTTCAGTTTCGCCTGATCGGCGACATGACCATTAAACAATTCGGGTACCTGGCCGGCGGCATTATTTTAGCGTACATTTCCTACAAACTTCCGCTCCCGTTCTTTTTTACCTGGCCGATGGCAATTATTTTTGCCTTGACGGGATTCGGGTTTGCGTTTGTCCCTGTTGAGGAGCGGCCTATGGACATCTGGTTCTTTTCTTTTTTAAAAAATGTGTACAATCCGACCATCTTTCACTGGGAGCACACCGACCCCTTGCCTGAACCGCCAAAATCCCTTGTTCCGCCTCCCCTGAAGGCCCCTGTTATTTCTGTTCCCGCTGTTCTTTCGGCCACCCCTCTCCGGCAAACCGTCGCCTCCCAAACAACCGGAACAAAACCTGTTCTTTCCGCACCGGGAATCGCCAAACACCCCGCCGTTCTTTCTGTTCCCGTTGCACAGAAGCAAAACCAACAGGTTTCCTTCCTTGATTCATTTTTTTCTTTTATTGACAATTTGTTTGTCGCGCGTCCCAATGCTCCCCCCGCGTACGTTGTTCAGCCGCAACCACAGGCAAACATCGTTGCTCACCCATCGACAAGTCAACAGGTGTCCCGGGGCTATCAGCCGATGCGGGTTCCGACGATTCCCGTGCCTTCTATTGTTGGGAGAAGAATTCCCGAACCGCAGGCCGTTCAACCGGCTGTTCCGGAAAAACAAATAACACTCCAACAAAAACAGAAAACAGAAGAAAACCTCAACGGTCTGAAAACACAGCTTGAAACGGTCCAAAAACAACTCTCGGAAAAAACCGTAGAAGAAAAACGGTTTTCGGAGCTTCAGGGCCAATTAACCGAACTCATGGCAGAACGGCAGAGAATGGAAAATGAGCTTNNACCACGTTTCCAAACGTCGTTACCGGAATCATCAAAGACTATGATAATAATTTATTGCCCGGAGTTTTGGTCACGGTAAAAGACAAAGACGGAGTTCCACTGCGCGCCCTGAAAACCAATAAACTCGGACAGTTTGCTGCGTCCACTCAGCTCTCAAACGGCACCTATGTTGTGGAGGTTGAGGATCCGAGAGAACGCTTTGTGTTTGATCGCGTACAAATAACAGTAAACGGAACCATTATGCCCGCTTTGCAAATTATTGCAAAGAGCAAACGGGCTCTTGATAGGGAAAAACTGGCAAAAGAAATATTTGGAAGTCCGAATGCAAGCACATGAGCGCCATATGGAACAAGTTACACCGATACGATCAACAACGCAGAAGTTTACGGAAATTTCGGATATACAAAACGACCTTATCCTTTTTAGTGATGGATCGTGTGCTGCTATCCTTACGGTTTCTGCAGTCAACTTCAGCCTTCTTTCCCAACGGGAACAGGAGGCAATGATTTATGCCTACGCCGGAGTCCTCAACTCCCTTTCGTTTCCCATACAGCTCATCATTCGATCCCAACATAAAGACATTCGGGCGTACCTTAAACTCCTTGAGGATCAGGAGGCTGTTCAAAAAAATCCGAAACTCCAAAAAAGCATCCACGGATACAGAATTTTCGTTGCAGCAACCGTCAAGGAAAAAGAGGTGTTGGATAAAAAATTTTATCTCATTATTCCATTTTCCGCTCTTGAGCTGGGTGTCTCGCCCAGTGTCTTTTTCAGCAGCAAAAAGCGGGGGCTCCCTTTTCAAAAATCCTACATTTTTGAACGAGCCTTGGTGGTTCTCACGCCAAAAATCGATAACCTGATCCGGCTTTTGGCAAAAGTGGGGCTGCGTGCCAAACAACTCACGGGCGAACAGATAGCACAGCTGTATTTTACATTTTATAATCCCGACGTTCCTCCGCCGATCATAGAGCTGGATAAAAATAAAGAAGGTACAACAATTATTAAAACGGGTGGTTTAAAAAATCCCTAAATCCTATGGCTATTGCCCTGCCGAATATCATAAAAACCTTTGTCAATCTCCAGCCGCCGAATCAGGTTCGCGGAGGAAAACTTTCCAAGGCTCCCTTATCAATAACCGATCTTATCGCCCCTCCGATGATCGAGGTGGATTTTGACAACATCAAAATGGGAAATTATTTTTTCCGGACGCTATTTGTTGCCGGATACCCCAGATATGTCAACGCAAATTGGCTGGAGCCGCTCATATCCTTTAATCATACGCTTGATATTTCCATGTACATCTACCCTCAGCGTTCTGAAGAAATTTTGGAAAACATGAAACGGAAAATCGGAGAAATGGAGGCAACCATTCAATCAGACATCAAACGGGGGCACGTTGTCGAACCGTCTGTTCAAGTGGCTCTTGAAGATGCGCTCGGCTTGCAGCAGGAAATTGCCAAAGGAGCCCAGCGGTTTTTCCAATTTGCCCTCTATGTCACAATCCCTTCGCCAAACCTGGAGAACCTCAATAAAACCACGCGCCAAGTAGAAGCAACGCTTGGATCCCTCATGATTGTTACGAAGAAGGCCGTGCTTCAAATGGAAGAAGGGTTTAAAACCACGATGCCCGTAGGACAAGACCGCCTCATGATCACCAGAAACATGGACACGACGTCTCTTGCCACCACATTCCCTTTTACCACGTCGGTACTCACTGCTAACGAGGGAATACTCTACGGCCTTAACGAAGGAAACGGCAGTTTGATTATTTTTGACCGGTTCTCTTTGGAAAACGCAAATACGGTTGTTTTCGGAAAATCCGGTTCCGGCAAATCATACATGGTAAAGCTGGAGGTCATCCGATCTCTTATGTTTGGGACTGAAGTCATTATCCTTGATCCGGAAAATGAGTATGAGACGCTCACGCGCGCCCTTGGGGGTGAGTATATTAAATTTCAATTCGGCGCAGGCACGAAAATAAATCCGTTTGATCTGGGATTGCTGCGCGTTGAGGTCGGCGACGAAGAAAACGAGCTCAATCAAAAAATCCTCTCTCTCCACGGATTTTTACGCGTCATCATGGGCAAGCTCTCTGCTACGGAAGACGCAACACTGGACCGGGCGCTGGTTTTGACCTATAAACAAAAAGGCATTACCCCGGACCCCGCGACGCAAACCAAGGAATCTCCCCTCATGGAAGATCTTTACAAAACATTGATCGGCATGGAAAATCAGATTGCCATAGGGCTTGCGGACCGGTTGGAAAAGTTTGTCAAGGGCAGCCTCGTCGGCATTTTTGACCAGCAAACCAATGTGGAGATTACAAACCCGCTTACCGTCTTTTCCATACGGGACCTTGAAGACGAACTCCGGCCTATCGCCATGTACCTTATCCTCGACTATATTTGGACGAAGGTCAGAAGATCCATAAAGCGAAGAATTCTCATTGTGGACGAGGGGTGGTATCTCATGAAACATCCTGATTCGGCACAATTTCTTTATTCCATAGCCAAACGAAGCAGGAAGTACTATTTGGGGCTGACCACCATCACCCANNGATTTCATGGATGTAGATCTGGGGAAAGCAATTATCCAAAACAGCTCCCTCCAGATCCTTCTCAAGCAATCCTCAGCAGCCATTGACAAGGTTGCGAAAGTCTTTTACCTCTCCGAGGGGGAACAGCATCTTCTCCTATCCTGTGAAACAGGACAGGGCTTGTTTTTTGCCGGGCCGGCGCATGCTGGCATCCGCGTCATAGCAAGCCCGGAGGAACACGCTCTGGTCACGACCAAACCGCAGGAGCTGGAGGCGATGAGAGAAAAAGCGAAGTTGGAAAAATTAGAGATCGCCTCTCCTCCTCCCAGGCAAACAGCAAACACATTCGTTTCTCAATCACAATTAAAAACGCCCCCCATGACAACTGTTGTTGTTGAGGATTTACTAAAAAAAGAACCAGCTCCGCCTCTAACCTTACAACCCGGAATTGAGGCGCCTGGCGCGCCGGCAATCAAATTACCCGCTGC
>DPYI01000043.1 GCA_003545435.1 Patescibacteria group bacterium
CTTTGTTTGTTGACGCAGGAAAACATGGGACTGTCAGTTGCGTGTGTGGGAATTATCTATTTTTTCCGGAAAGAGTATAGAAAAATATCTGTTGTAATGATGGTATTGGGATTGCTCTATGGATTTATCGCAATGAAAGCCTCCGCGCAATTTTCTCCCATAGGCTATCAGTACATGCCGGAAATTCCAAGAAGCATTCCGGATTTTTTTATACGGTTGTTTGACAGCGAAGAAAAACGCCTCACATGGCTCTATTCGTACTCATGGTTTTCATTCCTTCCGCTTTTTTCTCCGGGAAGCATCGTGGCAGTTGTTACGGATCTTTCCCAGTATTACGCAACCGGAGAATCGTTTTCCCGGATGTGGAGCCCGTTTATGCATCACAGGGCAATTCTTTCGGTGTTTTTGACCCTCGGACTTCTGGATGTTTTGAGCGTGTTATCCCGATGGAAACGAATCAGTAGTATTGTTTGTTGTGTATTGCTTATTGGTTCTTTTACCTGTCAGTACAAATTTCATTTTGCATTAAATAAATTGACAAAGGCTGAATACTGGAAAGAAGAACCGTGGATGAACGATACCAGAGCGCTCATTTCACTTGTCCCAAAAAACGGAAGTGTTGCCACACAGCAAAATCTTGTTCCGCATCTGTCACACAGGAAGGAAATATACCTTGTGTACCCGAGGCAGCATGATATCAAGGAGATGCCCTGCGGACAATCCCTCTGCTGGTGGCTGGATTTCCCGGGGAAGCCGGACTATCTGGTTGTGGATACCCGGCCTAACCAATGGCTGACACAGATTTTGGAAATAAACGAAAACTGGCTGTCGGCAATTTCAAATATGGAAAAAGTTGGGAAAATCACGCTTGAAAAGCAAGTCGGGAATGCGAAAATGTATAGGATTGAAAAGTAAGCATGCGGGTCCTGTCGCGGGTTTTCTCCCAAGAATACCCGCAAGGGGACCCCTTCGTGGGAGCCCCTCTACCCGCGCCACCCGCATAACATAAAAATAAGAACTTTATTGCGAAAAATGCTCTTTTCCCGTACACTTATGATATGAAATCCAGCATATTTGATCCCGTCAGTCCCTCAGTTAGCCTTGTTGACATTGAGCATGAGGTAGCAGATTATTGGCAAAAAGAGAGGATCGTAGAAAAATACCTTCATAAGAATGACGCACGTAACAAACGGTTTTCCTTTCTTGACGGCCCGATTACAGCAAATAACCCCATGGGAGTCCATCACGCGTGGGGAAGAACATACAAGGACGTATGGCAGCGCTTTTACACGCTTCTGGGCTATAAAGGCCGGTACCAGAATGGGTTTGATTGCCAGGGGCTATGGGTAGAGGTGGAAGTGGAAAAGGAGTTGGGGATCAGGAATAAAAAAGACATTGAAAACCTGGTGCCGGGAGACAAGAAAGCAAGCATTGCCAAATTTGTGGAGCTTTGTAAAAGTAGGGTGAGGAAATTTTCTGCTATCCAGACCCAGCAGAGTAAGAGGCTTGGATACTTCATGGATTGGGATCATTCCTACTACACCATGTCTGATGAGAATAATTATATGATCTGGCATGTTCTCAAGGTATGTCATGAAAAAGGATGGATTTACAAGAGCAGTGACGTTGTTCCGTGGTGTCCGCGTTGCGAAACCGCTATCTCCCAGCATGAGATCCTGACAGAGGATTATAAAGAAGTAACGCATGATTCTCTCTATCTGAAACTCCCCTTGGAAGGCAAAGAGAAAGAATATCTTCTGGTCTGGACCACGACTCCCTGGACAGTGCCTGCAAATATCGCAGTAGCCGTGGATACGGATATGGAGTATACGCTCGTACACGATGAGAAAGGCGACACCTACTGGGTAGCCAAGGCGCTTGTTGAAAGCATATTCGGACATACACTAAAAAAAATTGTAAAGACAGTGAAAGGAAAGGATATGATCGGGTGGAAATATACAGGGCCGTTTGATCAGCTAGCGGCAGTCCTGAACGGCCGGAAAGGCAATGAATCACTTTTTCACACGGTGATTGCCACAGATCCCAGAATCATGCCCATATCAGGCCAGGAAGGCACGGGACTTGTGCATACGTCAACCGGTACCGGCGAGGAAGACAGCAAATTAGGAAAAAAAATCGGTCTTCCCGTGATATCCGCCATCAACGATGTCGCTGAATATCTGCCTGATTTCGGATTTTTGAGCGGGAAAAATGCCAAAAAGCATCCGGAATTGATTTTGGACTACTTGAAAAAACAGGAATCCCAGCAAGAAGCATGGATATTTCAAACCAAACCGCATACACACAGATACCCGGTATGCTGGCGGTGTAAAACTGAACTTGTCTGGAAAGTGGCAGACGTATGGTATATCGCGATGGACCGTCCTTCGCATAAAGCTTCGGACGGCAAGCACACGTTGAGGGAGCAGATGGTGGAGACGGCCAAAATGATTGACTGGCATCCGTCGTTTGGACTGGAGAGGGAACTGGACTGGCTCTCCAATATGCATGACTGGCTTATCAGCAAGAAAAACAGATATTGGGGGTTGGCACTACCCATCTATGAGTGTTCCCATTGCGGGACAGTTGATGTCATCGGCAGCTATGAAGAACTGAAAAGAAAAGCAGTATCAGGATGGGGGGAATTTGAAGGGAAAAGTCCGCATAAGCCATTTATAGACGAAGTCATGATCTCATGTACAACATGCAAAAATCCCATGAATCGCATCAATGATGTGGGAAATGTTTGGCTGGACGCAGGAATCGTTCCCTTTTCAACATACGTTGACCCGAAAACAAAAAATCTCAGTTACACCACCGATAAGGCATATTGGAAACAATGGTTCCCTGCTGATTTTATCACCGAGTCATTCCCCGGCCAGTTTAAAAACTGGTTTTATTCTATGATTGCCATGTCAACAATCCTTGAAAAAAGAAATCCGTTCAAGACAGTGCTCGGGTATGCATCTGTTTTAGGTGAGGATGGTCGGGCAATGCACAAATCATTGGGGAATGCTATTGATTTTAATGAAGGGGCAGAAAAAATAGGCGCAGACGTCATGCGCTGGATGTTTGTACGGGAAGATCCCCAGCAAAATATCCTTTTTGGCTATAGAAAAGCTGATGAAACGCGGAGAAAATTCCACCTGATGCTCTGGAACGTGTATAACTTTTTCATAACGTATGCGCGGGTTGACGGGTTTGTCCCGTCAGACAACGGGAAGCCCTCAAGTAATGTGCTTGACCAATGGATTCTTTCGCAGTTGAATTCAACGATCCAAACAGTGACAACGTCTATGAAATCGTATGACGTAAAAACTGCAGCAGAGAGCATGGAACTGTTTGTTTCGGATTGTTCTCTTTGGTACGTTCGAAGATCCAGAGACCGTGTCGGACCCACAGTCAAACCTTCTGATGACAAGATCTTTTGTTACCAAACGCTGCATACCGTACTCTCAACCTTTTCCACACTTCTCTCTCCGTTTATTCCGTATATGAGCGAAGCGATGTACAGAAATCTTACGAAAGGTACATCCGTGCATCTTTCGGATTGGCCGAAGGTTAAAAAATCACTCATCAATGTAAAACTTGAGGAAGACATGACATGTGTCCGTTTAGTTGTAGAAAGGATCCATGCCAAGCGGAAGGAGTTAGGGATAGCGGTAAGACAGCCGCTTTCTAGCGCTCAAATTTCAAATGTCAATCCGCCGGCTGGCGGACCAATTTTCAATGAGTTGGTTGAATTAATTAAAGCTGAAACGAATATAAAGAAAATAAGCTTTGTGAAAGGTGAAGGAGAGATAACTGCTGAGCTTGATACGACCATGACCCCGGAACTGGAAAAAGAAGGAAAGGTGAGAGAAGTAATACGGAAAATCCAGCAACTCCGGAAAGAAAACAGATGTGCTATAGATGATACAATAACACTCAGCCTGCCTGAAACCCTGAAATCTCTGGGAGAGGCACATATTGACCAAATCAAGAGGGATACTCTTTCTACAACAGTATTATGGGGCGATTCCTACAGCATCTCGACATCAAAATAACATTTCTTTTATTGGCTATCGGAGTCTTTGGCCTTGGGATTATCCTTACTATCAATACAACGCTCTTTTTCCAGCAGCTTTTATTTTTTATTCTCGGAATTATTCTTCTTGTCATGTGCTCTTCGCTTGATAAAAGCCTTTTGTATTTTTTTTCACCGGTTTTTTATGTGATTGGGACGCTGTTTTTGTCTTTATCCTATCTGGGTCCGAATATCCGGGGAGCGACCCGCTGGATCATGATCGGAAACACGCAGCTGCAGCCGTCGGAACTGGTCAAGCCTCTGATTCTTTTGGGACTTTCGTATTGCATGGCAAAATATCCTCCACGGACGCTGAAAAACATGTTCCTTCATGTCATCCTTTTCCTTGTTCCGTTTTTACTCATTTTCAAACAGCCGGATTTAGGAAGTTCCATTGTATACGGAATCATGTGGGTGGCAATGCTCATTGCCGGAGGATTGCCGATTCCTGTATTTTTTGTGAGCATTGTTAGTATGGCGCTTGCTCTTCCGTTGTTTTGGCGGGTTTTGGCTCCCTATCAGCAAGCCAGAATTATTACATTCCTTACTCCCATGTCTGATCCCTCGGGAGCCGGGTATAACGCTCTCCAGTCTATGATAGCAGTAGGCAGCGGACAGGTGTTCGGAAAAGGATTGGGACTAGGAACGCAAAGCCACCTGCGGTTTTTGCCGGAATATCATACGGATTTTATATTCGGGACGCTGGTAGAGGAATTGGGGTTTACCGGAGGAGCATTCCTCCTGGTTTTGTATGCTTTGGTTCTTTGGCAGGTGGCTGTACCGTTTCTCAGGCAGGAAATTGCATCATCGTTTGTTTTCATCTATGCCACCGGTTTATTGTTTCTCGTGCTATCCCAAATTGTCATTAATGCCGGTATGAATATGGGCATCGTACCGATAACCGGCATCACATTGCCGTTAGTTTCCTACGGAGGAAGTTCCCTTCTTTCCGTCATGTCCTCATTTGGGATTTTCATAGCCCTCAAACGCACATCTTCCGGGGCAGATCGCGTTGCAATTGACCTCGTGGCTTGATACAATACGATCCATGTTTGCCATTATTCAATACGCGGGAAAACAGTTTATCGTCTCTCCGGGAGAAAGAATTACCGTTCCTCATGCGGAAGGAAACGTCGGAGATACGTTTACGATTCATGATGTGCTTCTTGTTTCTGACCCAGAAAAAACATCAATCGGAACGCCTTTGGTTAAAGGAACTGTAGCAGAAGTAAAAATTGTTTCCCAAAAAAAAGGAAAAAAGCTGACGGTCCGGAGATTCAAAAGTAAGGTTCGGTACCGCAAAACCAGAGGATTCAGAGAGCAGCTGACAGACATAGAGATTTTGAAAATCGGATAAGAAGCTTTATAACTTTATAAACTTTATAACTTTTTTTTGTGTCATACCTTTTTTTCCTCGGACGAAGCCCGGAGTTAAGTCAAGCTGAATTGTCGGTTTTTTTTCCTGAAGCAAAACAAATAACAGAGTCAATATATCAGGTTGAAGGCGATTCTTTTGAATACAATACCCGTACAATCCCCATACCGGCGTCGATTAAAATTCTTGGCGGCACGGTCAAAATCGCGGAAGTTTTTGGAAACGCTTCAGATCTAGATCCCGCGACGCTGGCAGAGTATCTTCTGAAAGATTCAAATAACCGGATAACATTCGGGTTCAGCACGTATGAAAATGTCCCCAAAATCACCCAAGGCATATACGGGGAAGTGAAAGACATGCTGGAAAAAGAAGGACGAAAGGCCCGGTTTATCCTTCCTAAAGAACACTCGATACTGTCCGGAGTAGCTGTAGCAAAGCAGGATGTTCTGGAAATAAATATTGTGAAAAACGGGGATGCATTCCTGCTGTCCAAAACCATGAGCGTTCAGCCATTTGAGGAATGGTCGTCGCGGGATTATGACCGGCCATTTTGGGACAGCAAAAAAGGGATGCTTCCTCCTAAAGCTGCCCGGATGGCAGTCAATATCGCTCTAGGGGGAAACGCCCTTGCGAAAACACTGCTCGATCCTTTTTGCGGTATGGGAACCATACTATCGGAGGCGATTTTACGGGGAGCAATCGCAATGGCCGGCGACAGTGCAGAAGAGGCAATAGAGAAAGCGAAAAAAAACAGCATGTGGCTTAGGTCGCACGATTCAACACTCCCGCCCATTACGTTTTTCCTCTCTGATGCGACTCATATATCCGACCACATCAGGAAAGAAACCATTGATGCTATAGTGACTGAGCCGTTTATGGGCTCTCCCAAACTTGGGGAAGGGAAAATTACGGATAAAAAAGAAATAAAAAATGCAGTCAAAGGTTTGGAGAAACTTTATATAGGATGTCTGAGAGAATGGCATGCGCTCCTGAAGCCTCACGGAGTGGTCGTCATGGCGCTCCCGGATATAGTACTCGCAAACACCAAATATTCTGTGAAAAATGTTATTGACAGGTGTGAAACGCTTGGCTATACTACAGAACAAGGACCGCTTCCGTATAGCCGTCCGAACGCAGTAGTTCGAAGAATGTTCTATAAGTTCATAAAACGATGAGCACATGAACGAAGAACATGATGAGCACATGAAGAATTAATCACGTGCTAATCAGGAATTTAAAAATCACGTGCTAATCAGGTGTTATGGCACATGTCAAAGCAGGCGGGGTAGCAAAAGGAAATAAAGATTCCGTATCAAAGCGCTTAGGCGTCAAAATTTACGGCGGACAAAACACGAAATCAGGAAATATCCTCGTTCGGCAAAAAGGGACGAAAATATATCCCGGAGACGGCGTGATGATGGGAAAAGATTTTACGGTTTTTGCCGTACACGACGGATTGGTGAAATTTTATCAAAAACTCGGTAAAAGAATGGTATCCGTAATGCCCTGACGGATAAATATAAATGGCGGACAATCAAGTAATGCATTTGGATATCGATCTCGTGGAGCCAAACCCGTTACAGCCTCGCGGGCTGATTTCCCCTGAATCTCTGGCAGAACTGGCTTCATCCATTAGGGAACACGGAATTATTGAACCTTTAGTTGTTGCCAAAACTCCTGCCGGATACCAGATTATCGCAGGTGAGCGGAGATGGAGGGCTGCAAAACAGGCAGGACTGACAACCGTTCCGGTTATCATCAGGGAAACAACCGCAAAAGGCATGCTGGAGATGGCTCTCGTGGAAAACGTCCAGCGGGAAGACCTCAATCCCATTGAACGGGCTCAGGCATTTCAGAGGCTGGTAGAGGAATTTGGATTATACGTAGGGGAAATTGCCAAACGGATTGGGAAAAGCGAATCGTACGTTTCAAACACCATGCGGCTTCTGGGCCTCCCTGATGCCATTAAAGACGGGTTGATCTCCGGAGCCATATCAGAAGGCCATGCCCGGGCAATTGCAGGCCTTGGAGATATACGCCTCATGGTGGAAGCGTATAAAACGATCCTTTCGGAAAACGCGTCAGTGAGGAGAGCCGAGGATCTGGCACGGCGCCTGAAATCCCAGAACGACAGACAACCGATGCACAGGGTCGAACGGATTCACAGCGATGAACTGGATACCATGGCCAAAGACATAGCTCAATCCGTCAACGGATTAGTAAAAATTACCCAGTCAAAAGTCGAGGCTCGTGTGGTCATGGTCATACGGGGAAATTTGGAAACCACAAGTTCAATCCTCAAAAAATTCAGGGAGAAATTGATAAAGTGACTAGGAGAACTAAATTGCATACTGGGGTTTTTCAATAGGAGAAAGTCTGCTGACCGGCCAGTAGAGGAGAATTCCTTTTCCGATAAAATCTTCCAAAGGAACCGGTCCGAAATCCCGAGAATCAGAGCTGTGAGGCCGGTTGTCTCCGCTCACGAAATACTGTCCTTCCGGAATAATTGCCTCTTCGCCTTCCCGTAAATATGATCCTCCGGAGGTTTGCGTATTGGGACGCAGATACGGTTCGTCCAGTTTCACGCCGTTCACGTAATATATATTATTGACAAGCTTTACGGTATCCCCGGGCAGTCCTATGACCCGTTTGATGTAATCGACCTCTTTATTCCTTGGTGATTTAAAAATGACCACGTCTCCCCGCTGGGGAGGATTAATTTTGTAAATAAATTTATTCGTGATGATCAGCTCCGTATTGAAAAACGTAGGCTCCATGGACTGGCCGTTGATTTCCTGAGGGGAGAAAAGGAACAAATACACCATGACGATGATGGCCAAAAAAACCACGATACCCTGTAAAAAATCAAAAATCGCAGCAACTGCGCGTTTGAGAGAATCCATAAAATTAACTACCTCACGTATTAGTCTAGGTGATATAATAGGGAATCGTCAAGGGTAAAAAGGGCGCGCGTAGCTCAGGGGTAGAGTGCTTCGTTGACATCGAAGAGGTCCATGGTCCAAATCCATGCGCGCGCACTAATGAGAATAGGTGTATACCTATATCACCCGGCGGGTGTGATTGAAAGAAGTATTTTTTCCGGGTTTCATTTATACTATAATACATATATGAAACGCAGACTTCTTATTTCCGGAGCAATACTCATTTTTTGCCTCGGATTTATTATTGGAAAACACAGTGAAATTACGCAGATTATCGCAAAAGAATTAGGTTCTGCTACTCCCACACCCACACTCACGCCAATTCCAACCGTAACTCCCACAGTCATTCAGTCATATCAGTTTTCTGTTTTGCCAACCGCAGGAGGTGGGCCGAGGAATGATATTGTGGAAGTTCAGCACATTTCTGCCAGTAAGTCAGTAGCCCAAGTAGGGGATGATATCGGTTTTTCCGTAACGATTAAAAATCAAGCATCATCCAAGAAACTCGTAAAACAACTGTGCTTTAACAGTACGGCCGGCAATTTCGGCTGCACCATGGATTTTAACCTCTATCCCGGTCAGTCATTCAATTTCAACAACTCAGGCAGGTTCACCTCAGGCGGAGCCAAAACTGTATGGATTACGTGGACGCAGGACGGACAAAACTTCTACCGTCCGGTTGACGGCAGAACAGTAACAGTCACAATCCAGAATTAGCTTCAGAGAATTTCTACATTTGAGGTTACTTGGCTACTCGAGTATTTTTTAACGAAATTTTATGACAAGTTCTGCTTCCAGATTCAGTGGAAGACCTTTGTCAGTCTCTAGATTCACCCTCCCGTCTTTATTTGGTTCAAGAAATTCAAATCCGTCTTGTCCTTGCAAGGCTTGTAGTGAATTATTTTCAGAATAATTTCCACTGACTACGAGTTCAACTATTGGTTTGTTATTCCCCTGCCTCGATGTGTTGTCTTTACGTCACTAATAATTTGCCATGTTTCTTTTCTTCGAACTAATGTTGGACACATAAGTATTCCTTTTTGAGCAGTTAATTAGGATGATAATACCACAAAACCGCTTGTTAGGACAGTTATACTAAGTTCTAATTACCATTGCACCACCCTGTAAGACATAATGCAGGGTATGAAAGCATACACACGGCTGTCCCAATCGGAACGGGAGCAGTTGTTTTTGCTCCATCATCAAGGGGTGAGCCTTCGGGAGATTGCGAAACGATTGGGACGGACACGTACAACAATCTCCCGTGAGTACCAACGACACGGAGAACAAGAGTACTCTCCCTGTGCTGCACACGCTCAAGCAATCAAGGATCGTGGTGCCCCACGGAAACACAAGCTGGATGATCCCATGCTCCAACACTATGTCATTGGTCGACTGGGAGAGGGATGGAGTCCGGAACAAATTGCAGGGAGATTGAGCTTTCAAGGATCAGCCCTCACAGTTGTCCATGAAACGATCTATGCATTCCTGTATCAACCACCACTGAAACACGAACGGTTGTGGGAGTTCTTGAGGCGTGGACACAAGAAGCGGGAACGGTGGTTTGATCGACGGGTTCACTGCAAAAAACGAGTCATCATCCAAGGAAAAATATCCATTACCCAACGACCAGAAGAGGCACAAACTCGATTGAAGGTTGGGCATTGGGAAACGGATCTCATGGAAGGAACAAAGAAAACCCATCACGTGGTATCAGCAACCGTAGACCGGAGATCAGGAGCACTCCTGTTAGACAAGCTTTCTTCCAAGGAAAGTAGAGAGAAGATGGATGTCATGATCAGACGGATGGAGAGAATCCCTATTCACATCCGGAAAACCATGACCTTTGACAACGGAACAGAGAATGCGGAGCACCGAAGATTATACAGAGTGAACATGGATACCTATTTCTGTGCTTCGTACCACAGTTGGGAGAAAGGAACGGTGGAGAATACCATTGGATTGGTTAGACAGTATTTACCAAAAGGAGGTGATCTTACCGGAGTATCACAACAAGAGCTGATGACGATTTCTCAGGCAATCAACGACCGACCGAGAAAACGATTGGGATACAAAACACCAAATGAAGTATTATTAGAGGAGGCTGGGTGGTGCGTTACTAGTTAGAATTCAGGCTGCCAAAACCAAAAGAAGAACTATGGCTCCATACGTAGCAGAAATAATTGGAGTAATCACGATTGATAGAGGCACACCTGATGAACAGCGATACACATGGGTGCAAAAGGTTCTCGGTACGGATCACGAAACCGACGACACCACCTCACCGGAAGCTATAAAAGCACAAAATTTGTTATTAGATCCCAATTTTCTGGAAGTACCGGAAGATTTAGATCCGGAATGTACTCCTCCTATAGATCCTATAGAACAAATACAAGATTGTACTATACCAGATGATGAAGGGGAGACTAATGTACTTGATGTCAGACATGGTACGGGTCCTACCATAGCAATTAACACCGTCTCTGGAGGAAGGCTTTGGTCTGATTTCTGATCTTCAAACTACAGATCTATAGAACAAACAGCGGATATTGGTATTGTAGAGCTTGAAGAATTCGCTACATCAAGATTTGAATCTGATGAAAGGCTTGATAAAATACCATCTAAACTGTAATATTGCCAAAACAAAAGAAGACCTATTACTTCAATTCACCTTATTGTTCCTCCTCGAAAATCCAGCATATGCGGATATTTAGAGGANNAAAATCTGTGTCTGGAAAAGAAGGATGTATTTTTTTGCAATTTCGGCTGACGTCGTTTTTCCGGCGCGTTCCTTATACGTTTTTCCCTCCATGTATGTTTGAGTTTTCTCTGTAATGTTTTCACCTGCTTTTGATTTGTTTTCGAGTACTGTATTCAGGCGTGCTTCTTCATTATTGCAGAATATCTGCAACCGGCTAAGCGCCGCAGCACCGATCACATAGATTTTTTTTGAAAAAATTGCCTGATACGCGTCAATGAGAGTGTCAGCCACCGTAAATGTCTTCAGACGAACGGAATCAGAAGGATTGGATTTCCGAAGTGTTGAGAGGTCAAGAAGAATTTGTTCCAGTTGTTTTTTTAAAGTGAAAAAATCCTTCCTGGAAAAAGCGTTGACACCCATTTTCAGATCAAATCGTGCCTTTTGAATTGAACTATGTGAAGAAAGTTTTGATAGTTCAATAAGCTGAACATCAATTTCCTCAAGACGCTGTTTATCTGAAAGGTTGTTCGCAGGATCTTCTAAGGGAGTTGTTTGAGAAAATGGTATAGTGTATGTAGTCTGTTGTCCCTGAGAAATGTTTCCCACATATTCTTTCCATGTGAATGATCCATGAGCGACTTGTCCGACAGCGAGATGATACACGCCTGTTCCCGTACCGGTAACTGTAGCCTCATATGTACCGTTTTGGGCTCCCGGAATAAAAATAATACCGTCAAAATCCGTATACGTTTGTCCGTTCAATTTTACCTGCAGAGTTGCAGGTGATCTGAGCAAAAACAGGAGTCCCGGCTGGATTGTTGTTGCCTGTCCNNCCAAGTACCGTATCATACCAAGCAGGTGCGATAATCGTATATGAATACGGTGTTTGGGGGAATCCTGTCCCTTTGATGGTATTCAGGACCGGATAGATTGATGAGGCATTTGTATTGAGATTGGCAAGCCAGGTATTCCATACACTCATATCTCCCTGATTTATAAAAGATCCGTCTGTTTGACGTTTTAGATAGGGTTCTGTCGGGAGGAGATCTTTGAGAGCCGGAAATTGCGATTGTACGGCTTGCCTAGTCGTAGAGAAACTGCGCCGATTAAGCTCAATAATGATCCTTGCTCCAAGAGACAGAAAACTGTTCTCCTGTGCTACATCGCCGCCTTCCCATGGCTTGTATGGCTGGATTGTGCCTTTATGCGGAGCTGCAACGGTCACCAGATGATGGACCTGATTGCTGTTTGTACCTGTTTGCGTCCAAGCCCGTGTTATAAGTCCTCCGAGGGAATGTCCGACAAAATGGATTTTACTTCCCGGATTGAGAGGCTTTACAACCGATTCAATATAAAGACCAAGATTTTGGGATAAAGTATCCACAGGTTTTCTCCAGTCATACGGCCACAGAAAAAGATTTTTTCCATCCTGATAGCCGAGATTTTTCAGTGTTTGCACCAATCCATCGTATTCTTTGACAAACGGCAGCAACTTCCATGGAGTTGTCGGACTGGTTTGTCCTTCCAACACGCCTTCCTTATTCCATGATGTCATCATCCCGGGAATGATGATGACAGGTTCAAGAGGGGTAGGAGTTGGAATCGTTGAAATTTCTGCCGAAGCCGTTGCATAACCAATAGAAGCATGAGTACCGTCATATCCCGCATACCAAATCTTGTATATATCTCCTTCGCGAATAATTGAAAGACCGCCAAGAGCTGCTTTATCAAAATCCCCACTTACTCCGGTTATATTATAAACAGGATTTTTATCTGCAGGTTTTGTCCAGTCGTAGCCGTTAGTGGATTCAGCATACGCATAACGGGTACAGCTATCTCCCGCACCTGTTCCATACCACATTTTGAATTTCCCGTCTTCAAAAAGAACAAACGGAACCATCATGTTGGCGTATTCCCAATCCTTGGTTTTATAAATAACAGGATTTCCTGAATATTTCGCCCAATTGATCCCGTCAGGAGACGTTGCGTATCC
>DPYI01000041.1 GCA_003545435.1 Patescibacteria group bacterium
GATAAGTTTGTCTTTGCCCTGCTCTTTGAGGGTCGCCAGAAGTTCGTTGGGGTAATCAAAGTGGTCTTCAATTGCACGCTTGTGCCACCCGGTGACTATCACGATATCCGTAATGCCCGAATCCACCAGCTCCTCAACGACATACTGGATGACCGGCTTGTCCACGATCGGCAGCATTTCCTTGGGCATTGCCTTGGTCTGGGGGAGAAACCGCGTCCCGAATCCCGCCGCGGGGATAACTGCCTTTCTAATCTTTTGAACTCTATTTTTCATAGATTTACCTCCATATCTGAAATAACTCGGCGAGTCCCGTACTCGCGCTCCTCGCGGAAGCGAGGTAAGCGTAGTACTGGGGCCGCCGCGGGGATAACTGCCTTTCTAATCTTCTGCACCTTATTTTTCATANNTGTCAATTTGATAAGATAAAATTGATCCATGAAATACCGATTATTTTTCATTATTTTCTGTCTATTTTTCCTTCTTTCTTACCCGATGAACACCCCTCTGGCCCAAACACAGATAAAGCCGGATATCCGCAATTACGATGTATTTGTTGACAAACGGAAAATGCCCTCTGTCCCATGCTTTGGACTTACCCCGGACCAATGGGTTGCCAATTACATAGGATACAACCAGTTAAAAGGTGACAACATGAAGTTTTCGGAAGATCTTTTTAACGCCGGTAATCAGTTGGTAGGAATAATTGAACACCTAAGTCCGAAAATAGTGAAAGATGCCATGAATAAAACTATGGATGAATCAGGGAATCAGCCAACGTGGGTTGGATCGATTTGTTATTACCAGGGAGGTGATCCGAATCAAATCATTAGTGATGAGCTGATCACAGCTCAAGACCCCATCACGACTACGTTTAAAAAAATCCGCTTTGGAAACTATTTATCTTCGTATATTGCACGGGAGCACCTTTCTCTAACCGGAGGCGTTTACAATACGCAGAGAGACCCTCTTACTCCTGATCCGTATAAACAATCCAAATGCCCAGTAACGCCTCCCGGAGTAGAACAAGAGTCGCAAACCGACAAAGGCCAGGGAGTAAATACGTTTGGCGGATTTCTGGAAGAAGCGAAACTTGCTGCAGCATGCGCCAGCATTCAATGTCGCTGTGTGGAAACAGAAATGTACATAAGGACAGACAGTACAATCCAATATGATACTGATCCTTTATGCCGAAGTGTTGGATGTACACAGGAACAGTTGGCAGTTGTTGATGAAAAAAGTAAGGCTGTGCAGGAAGCACAGGATTCCGGAGGGTGGATTAACGCACAAGTGAAACCCGGTCTCATCCTGGGGAAACTCGTGGCATTAGCTGAGTATTTATTTCAAAGTATTACCGGAAAAGTTGTCGCACAACAAACAAAAAACAGAGTGAACGAACCCTCTGCTCCTTCCAGTTACTATACGACCAAAGCGCTTGAAGTCGGTATGGATTTTCTTAACTGCAAACTCTTCCCTTTTGCCAAACGCGCCCAAATGCCGGAGTGCAACACCAACTGGCTGGCAAACCTGATCGGGAATATTAAGAATAATTTACAGGGAACTCCAAGTCAAATAATCTCAGAACCAAACGAGCCCATGCCAGAAAAAAATTTTGAAGAATAATAAAATAATAAGGACGAATAATAAGGACCTAAGGTAGCGATGGTGGACTCTAGCAAGCTGAAAACATGCATCTCCTCGAAAAATCAGCGTATGCGGAAATTTCGAGGAGGGAACATGAGTGGAATAGTGAACCTATTTACAATCTTCCCTTCCCTATGATACTATTAACCAAGTGTATACATTCGACCCCGGGAGGGGTCGGTTTAATATTAAAGATAAAAGATCAAAGATAAAAAATACGATACTGTAGAAAAAACGCAACTCCCGTATAAAAAAAGAAAATATCTTATGGAAAAACCGACGATGCCGGCGTTTACCGCAAATCCGTTGCAGTTTATCAAAGAAGTACAACAGGAACTGAAAAAAGTGACGTGGCCGACCAGACAGGAAACGATAAAATTGACCGGTGTGGTCATCATCATCTCGCTCATTGTCGCTTTTTTCATCGGCGGGCTGGACGCGGGGGTATTAAAGTTGACATCAACATTATATAAACGGTAAAACAATTGTCATTGCGAGGATCGCAAGGACGAAGCAATCCTTATTATAAATATCGTTTCTCCCTCTCCGCCAACCGGCGGATCGGGATCGCGATGACACAATATATATGGATACACCAAATCCGACTGTAACGGAACAAATCGAAAAAGACGCCAAAAATACCGGCATTTACACAACCTCGAACAATCCTATCCCGGAAATCGCGAAGTGGTACGTCGTCCACACGTACTCCGGCCATGAAAACAAAGTCGCGACTACTCTCAAACAACGCGTCGATACGATGAAGCTTGCGGATAAAATATTCCAAATCATCGTTCCTACCAGAAACATTGTTACGGTCAAGCACGGCAAAAAAGAAGAGCAGAAGGAAAAAATTTTTCCGGGATACATTTTAGTGCGTATGTTTTTGGACGACATGTCCTGGCTTGCCGTAAGGACCACTCAGGGAGTGACGGCTTTTGTCGGAGCCGGCGACAAACCGACTCCCATTTCCCAAAAGGAAGTGGATGCCATTATGAAATTTATGGCTATGGAGGCCCCGAAATATAAAACTTCATTTTCGGTAAGCGAAGCCGTCAAAATCACCGACGGCCCGTTTGCGGACTTTTTGGGCACCATCGAATCCATTGATGAGGAAAAAGGCAAACTNNGCCCGCCGTATCCGCCAACTGACGGAGAAGGAGGGACTTCCTGCAAGCACAGAAACTTTACCTTTAAAGGTAGCATCAAACTATGTCAGAATTCGTGCACATACAACCGGGACACATACAACCCAGGCTAGCTGAAACTGAACGGAAGATACTTGAGGGATAACTGAGAGTGGTAAATGAAGAATTTAGAGAAATTCTCGGACTCTCTGCTGACCAGCGTGCAGCCATCGAGATATTTGAGAATGCCGGAAAGACAGAACCTCGTATCAATTACTGGCCGGGACCGGACGCTAGAGAGTGGACATTTCAAATAGGAGATCAGATT
>DPYI01000062.1 GCA_003545435.1 Patescibacteria group bacterium
ATAACCTGTGTGTGTGTCTGGTGGTATGGAAGAAATTTAAAATTTAAAGTTTAAAATTTAAAATTGAATATATGCCTCGTACACAAAATAAAGCCCGATTATACCTCATCCTAAGTTTGTTTATTACCGCTCTGGCTCTCCGCATCTTCCTCATCCCCAACCGAGGATTTGAGGCTGATATCGCGTTCTGGAAATCCTGGGGATTGTCGGCTCTGGACAACGGCGTAGTCGTGGGCATCGGAGTCACCAACAACAACTACCCTGCCCCGTTTTCCTACGTGCTGGGATTTCTGGCGTTCCTCTATCGGCTGTTTGCCAATCCTCATATCTTTGATTCCTATTGGAACAGCGGAAATGTTTTGTTTCTCCTCATTGCCAAACTGCCCTCAATTCTGGCAGACCTTGGCATTGCCGGAATATTGCTTTACATAGGACATCGTGTCAATAAAAATATGGACGTCGTGCGTTGGGGGACCCCCGTCGAGCACCCGCAGTCCCGCAACGTGCTAGTAAGAACTATATATAACATACAAAAGGTGTTTATGTGGTCAGAAGACGTGAATACTAGTGATGCGGAACGCGGGACGAGGACGTCGGACGGGGGAAGACGCACGACGCAATCCTTCCCGCCTCTTTCCTTCCATTTCTATTTTCTATTATCCATTCTCTATTTGTTCAACCCCGTCTCCCTCATTGACGGAGCGCTATGGGGTCAGGTAGATTCTCTGGGCGTACTCATATTCATGGCTGCAGTCATATTGGCAGCATCAGATAAACCCATTCTGGCAGGAGCAGTCTACACGCTTTCCATGATGACCAAGCTCCAAAACATGATCTACGGCCCGTTATTTTTTCTCCTCCTGTGGCAGCTGGGAGCTTTTCAGGGGCTTGTCAGAGGAATCATCGGAGCCGTCAGTGCGTTTTTTTTCCTCAATATGGAATTTCTGCTGAAAAAAAACATGAGTACGGTCATGGAATCCCTGACGTCCAATTATGACTATTTCCCCATGATGTCTCTCAACGCATTCAACCTCTGGTGGATTGCAGCTAAAGGCGCCGGTATGCAGATGTCGGACAAACTTTTAAGTATTGGAATCATCAACGCCAAAACCACAGGACTCCTCCTTTTTTCTTCCGGATACCTCCTTGCAGGGGTAACGATGGTGAAGGAAACGATGAAAAAAATGTTTGTAAAAAGAACCGTAGCGGATGAAAAAAATTATTACCTTGAAAATAAAACGGGTGACCCTTCGACTCCTTCGATAGAACTCAGGACAAGTTCGCTCAGGGTAAACGCGCGTAGGGGAACCCCTGTCGAGCACCCGCAGTCCCGCAACGTGCTAGTAAGAACTATATATAACATACAAAAGGTGTTTATGTGGTCAGAAGACGTGAATACTAGTGATGCGGAACGCGGAACGAGGATGTCGGACAGGGGAAAACGCGCGGATCGTGATATTCAACATACGAACTACAAAAATGACGGGTCAAACAATTTCTTTTACGAACAGCAACGTTCCGACATTCTTTTTCATTTCTTCACCGCTCTTATCATCGTTGCGTTTTCCTTCTTTTTATTCCAAACAGAATCCCATGACCGGTATGCATTTCCCGTATCTGTTTTCATGCTGATCTGGGGGATATTTTATGTCCACCGGACAAACACCGAAAAAATGCGTACCTTCTGGTGGAAAACCAGGACATTCCGTATATTCATTATTGGATACATAGTATTCTCAATACTTTTCTTCCTCAATCTCCACACTGCACTGTCGTACAACTATCCGCACAACAGTATTCCCGCACTTCTTCTCCTGCGGAATCCGGGCTTCACCATCCCCATTTCCATCCTGCAGATCTCATTCTTCTTTTTCTTCCTGTATATAGCAAGGCGTACGATTAAACTCGGCGCATTCCTCATTGCAATCCTCTTTTTCGGAGGAACGTGTCTTATGATGAATCTCCCTCTTTTGACAAAATCTCCGGTTTCCCTGACCAGGCTCACTCCCCACACCAGCCAGCAGGGATTCGGCTCAAGGGTAACAGATATGCCGGTGAATGCCGCGGGCCCGTCTAAAAACTGGAACCGGTTGTCCGTTCAGTACTCGTTTTACAAAAAAGGCATCGGCACCCATGCCAATAGTTTCATCGTGTATGATGTGAATGGCTTGTTTAAACGGTTCACAGCCGACATTGGGATAGATACCGAAGCGGGCGCACAAGGAAGCGTCGTATTTAAGATCTACGGAGACGACCGTCTCCTCTACCAGTCGGATCTGGTGAAGCGTTTTGAATATCCGAGACACGCTGATATTGATATAACGGGAGTGAAAAAATTCGCACTCATTGTTGAGGACGGTGGTGACGGCATCAACGACGACCATGCGGACTGGCTGCGGCCAACGCTTTGGCCGTAAATCAACGAATAACGAATTTTTTACGAATTTACGAATTATTCGCATATTCATACTGATTCGCTATTCGCTGATGCTATTCGTATATTCGTAGTATTTATTCGTTATTCGTTGATAAGCATTCGCTGATATTATATGAAAAAACTTGAATGTATCATGTCGATACTGATGGTCACATTCGCCATCGGCTTTAACCTCTGGCTCTACCGCGCCGAACCCACGGCTCGTATTGATCCCAATGACAATTCTTTCCAATATGGGCTTATCGAAAGGACGAACGAAATTTGGGACTGGGCCGAGACGAGGTGTCAACAATCAACAATTCAGTTTTCCAGTTTCCAGTTTCCATTTTCCATTTTCTGCACTCTTTCCTATCTCACCGACCACTGGGTCCCCAACTGGGCCCAGGGGTACAACTTACCGTATTACTATTCCCACATACCTCAAATTGCAATTGTCGGGACGTGGCGATCGATTCGGTCAATTCCAAAAATCTCAATTTTCAAATCCCAATTTTCAAAAAATGTTTCAAACATTGAAAATTTAATATTGAAAATTGAAAATTTATCATTGTTTACTTACTATCATCTCATTATCTATCTTTTGCTTTGTTTCTTCCCTCTCAGTGTCTTTTTGTCACTCCGCATACTAAAGCTCCCCTGGCTCACTGCCGGAATAGGAGCCCTCCTATCCTCCCACATCTCAACAGACGGCCTCTACGGTATGGATCCTCCGTCATTTATCTGGCGCGGGTGGGGACTATCATCGCAATTATTCGCCATGATCTTTATGCCACTTGCAATCGCCTATTCCATTAGATATTTTTCTGAAATAGAAAATTCGAAGCACGAAGCACGAAATCCGAAACAATACCAAATTGAAAAGGAAAAAAATTCAAAATCGTTTTCTTTTTTAATATTTAATTTTTCGAATTTATTTCGAATTTCGAATTTCGAATTTCGAATTTATTCCTCATATCTGTTATCTGTCCTCTTCATCACTCTCACCACCATGGGCCACCTGGGCTTGGGGCTCATGCTGTTTTTGGCTATCCCCGTGATTGCGTTTACCCGACCAATCATGAGTTTTCTTCGCCAGGAACCGATAAAGCATATGTGGCGGGAGGCAAAAACGGCTTTTGTAAAAACCATTCTTCTGGCTCTCCCGCCGATTCTTCTTTTATCCTATTGGATTATCCCCACCCTGCTGGGAGATGTATACCACAATGTTTCTTTCTGGGACCCCATCTGGAAATTTAATTCCTACGGAGCCAAAGAGGTACTGGTGAACTTATGGAACGGATTTCTTTTTGACTGGGGACGCCTGCCGATTTTTACAGGACTCGTGTTTGTCGGAATCGCAGCAGTGTTCATAAATACCAATAGCATGGGTGACACGAGCGAGGGATCCTGCAAACTACCGGAGTCCCGCAACTGCAACGAGAATCCTGATAAAACAGTTAGAAATATGAGTGTGGTCAGAAGACTAGCTCGGAGAGTCTCCGGTGTGCGGGATGAGGACGTTTGCGGGACACGCTCGTGGCAGGACCCATGTATATACGGTTATATCGCGCCTCTCCCTTTCCTTTTCCTCTTCTTCCTCCTCCTGTACTTCGGCTCAACGACATGGGGTGGAATACTAAACCTCATTCCGGCAATGAACCAGTTCCACCAGCACCGGTTTATCGTGGGACTGCACCTCGTAGCTCTGTTTCTGGCTCCTATTGGTATTACATACGTAGCTCAGTCCATAACGAATATTCTCCACAAATTTTTAATTTTAAATTTTCAATTTTCAAATAATTTTTCAAATTTCAAATTTCAAATTTCAAATTGGCTCTATCTCTGTATCTTTATCTTTTTATCTCTTTATCTCTGCTATCTTATCTATCCCCAAACTCTCTCCTACGGGGCATATAATCAAACACTCATTGAACAAGCCAATGGAAATTTCCTCAAAGTGAAAAGCGAT
>DPYI01000013.1 GCA_003545435.1 Patescibacteria group bacterium
TCCTGACTGGCCACTTTTTTTGCTAGGTCAATCGCTGCGTCGTACTGGCCAACGCGGATATAATTTTGTACTGCAGATGTTGCTTGTTTGGTAATTGAGTCCTCATACTGTTTGGCATACGGGAGAACAATAGGTGAGAGCTCAGGGCATGAATCGTCCAGCTGCATGATCGCTTTATATAAATTCGTGAGATTCATACCGGGCTGGAGAAGGTCCAGAACGATTTTGGAGATAGCCTTGCTTCGCTCCTCTGTCATCGTGCCATCAGAGAGATGAGCTTTCAAAAGCTCAACGACTTTGAGTTCTATTTCTTTGCGGATATCATCTGGGGACATAGGGTATGGTTATGCTTGTTCTGGTTTTTCTTCTTTCGTGATTGCTGATGTGGCGGATGCTGCGGACAATCCTAATAAAACAAGTCCCATCATACGGTCTTTCATCGCAGCATCACGAACTTTTCCTATTGCTGCAGGATCATTATTTTTGAGTGCTTCCGGTGTCACATCCGGTACGGACGTCTTCATTTGATCTACAAACTCCGGATTTCCGATGACTCCGGCTTTTATGAGTTCATTGCTCCATGGTTGGGATACAAGGATACGTTGCTCTAAAAGAGTGGGCATTTCACCGGTTGCATTATAACGCATAGAGATGTGCTCAAGCACCACCATAGATCGAAGTTGCATTTTTTCTTCCGGGGAGATTCGGTTCCATTCAGCAGCTGTCATTGGATTTCCTGGCCTAGTTTCGCTACCTAATGCAGCTTGAATCCAAGGATCGATGTTTTGGAATGTATTACCAGGATTCAGTATTTTATCATGATAAAACTGTTCAATTTCACTCTCTTTCCACCGAACAGTCAACGTTCTCCCTCCAACACGGTTTTCTATCCATTTTTGAATTCTTCCTGATGTTTGATCTAAATCAGTGCCAAATATTGTATCCAACTCATATCCAAACGTTTTTCCAACAATTTTTCCGGCCCCTTTTCTTATCCGTTCCCACGGCGCACCTTCTATATCAAGGAATTTGCGATTAGCGTATTGCCGGATTTTTAGTTTATTTTGTTCAGATATTGCAGACATTGCATTTTCGATTTTACCCAAGGCAATTGTTCCGTGCCTGGCGACATACCGCTGCATGATGTCTTCCATGGTTTGCTCATAGAGCATATCGGTAAGCCCTGTTTCAAATAACTGGAATTGTTTCACGAGGTCCGCTACATGCTGCTTTTCTTTGTCTCGTTGTTCTTTCCATTCAATTTGACGGTCTTCTTCCAGTTTTCTGTCTTCCTTGTCTTTTTTAATAGTCGTTTCGAGCTTATTGCGTCTTCCCTCAAGCTCCCCCAATCTTTCATGATCTTTTGCTGCTTTGTTATATTTGGTATTAAGGTTAGTTTGATCGGATTTTACTGTTTCGATACGACTTCTTATATGCTCAAGATCAAATTGTTTTTGGTCGGAGGCAATTTGTTGTAAATCTACTGCTAATTGTCCTCCTCCATATCGTGCTCTGTTATAGGCTTGTGCTATGGCATTAGTATCCCCTCGCGCCTGAAGAATTTCTGCTTCCAGTCTTGTAAGATTTTGAAGTTCCAGATCCAGTGCGGTTATTTCTGTTGGATATCGCGAGATAATAGCCTTATTTGCTCCATCGTTAGTTCTTAATGTCCGGATGTCGACGTCGTATTTTTTTCCGTCTTTGTAATCTTCATATTCTGTTTCGTTGTCTGAGATTTCTTTTTTAAGAGATTTTCTCTTTTTTTCAGATTCCCTAATTTTTTCTTCCAGATTTTTTATTCCTTCTTTTGTTGTTTTTACCTGTTCCTGCAGAGGGTCAAGATCCTTATTTGCTTCCTCTATCCATTGTTTGTATGCCTCCTGCATCGCACGCCGGTCTTCCGGATGAAGTCCTTTGTTGAGAAGATCTCTCACATTTTGCTGAAGTGTTTCTTCGGGAACTCCGCTTGCTGCCAGAGCTTCTCCCAGAGGCGTTCTTTTATAGTACGGAGTAAGAAATTCAACAATTTCGGTCTGTCTGTCTTCGGTTTGACTTTTAAATCCTTTATCCACATCAGAAAAAATTGCATTCGCTTTTTCAATTTTTTCATATCTTTCTTTAGCGTCCGTACCAACATCTGCAGTGATGAGTCCATCAGCTTCCAATTGCTGTAATTCTTTGCCTAAACTTTTGTGCAAAAGCTTTGCTTCTGCACGGGTGAAGTTACCGGTTTGATAGGTAAGCTTTTCACGTACACGGAAAAGCGTTTCCTTCCAAGCTGTGGGATCTTTTGATTGACTTTCGAGGCCTTTCTTTAGCTCTGTCATGACACCGGGAGGCATTTGAGCCTCAATAGGGATACCTTGTCCGACAAGCAAGGCTTCCCCTGATTTTGGTCCAAACTGACCCGCGATAACATTAACCGGAGCTTCTCCTGCCATATTTTTTTATGATACGTTTGCTGAATTTTTAATTGTTGGTTTTTTAAACATCTGTTCTACATGTTGCACTGCAGCATGTTGTTTCCGTTCTTCTAAGATGACAGATGAGAGAAACGGCCATTTATCTGACAGAGCATCAAATACCAAGGTAAGGTCTCCTTGTGTCTGAATTTTGTTGACGAGAATAAGGATATCTTCTGTAATTTCTCCAAGCTGCTCTTCCGACGTAAGATTTCCAGATTGGACAGCTTTTGCAATAGCTTCTGTCAGCTTTGTTCCTATACGGTTTCGGTCGTCCTCGGTAAAAGGTACATCCGGGGAAGGTGGTGCGGTTTGAGGAGGCGGAGTCGGAGGAGAATCTGGTAAAGGAGTAGGTTTTACTACAGGAGGAGTGTCCTTGGCAGGAGGATTTTTCAGGAAATCTTGTACTGGGCTCGCTGATGAACCGGTCACAACGGAATTGTCAGAGGCATTCTGTATCCCCATATATTACCAGCATACATAGTGTTCTTCTTCCTTGTCAATTCCCAGTTCATCTATTTTTAACCATTTTACTTTAAAGGATATTCCTTTAAAGGTGTCTATAGTAATTTATCGTCTTCGAGTGCAAGGGAAGAGTCGATGTATTGGTCGAGCTCTTCATTGTCGTATTCCACAAACGATTTATAGGTATTCGTGTGTTTGAGAAAGGGGAGCTTGGTCGGTTCAAATGAAGCAAGAACAATTTCCGGCTTTATCCATTCCGTTTTTCGCAATCCTAAATATTCGCCGTAAGATGAATACGCGTTTTTAAGATCTTTTGTATATTTCAACGGATTCCGATGAATATATCTGGAAAGATGGAGAAGATACGGCTCTTCAGTGACATTGATAGCTTTATAAAGACTTTGAAAAACCGGTCCAACCCGTTTATGAGTTTTATTAAAGAAAAGGCTATAACGAATGGAAAGTGATTGCATGAATTGATCAATAGCTCGTTGAACTGGTTGATGAATAAGAAGATGAAAATGATTCGGCATAAGACAGTAGACCAGAAGTTCAATTTTGCCATAATAGTTTTTTCGTTTATGAGTTATACCGTGCAAGGTCCGACCTTGCACGGTAAATGTATGAGGAAGGGGTTTAACTTTATCAGGAGGTAAAAGGAGTTGTTTGAGAGAGGAAAGAAATACTCGGTAATGGTCATCATCAAGGAAGATAGTTTGTTTATCTATTCCACGATTATAAATGTGATAATAACCACCTTCTACATATAGTTTGACGATATTTTTTGCAGGCATACAGGTAGTATACCGTGCAAGGTCCGACCTTGCAAGGTGTATATAGTAATTTGTAAGCTCCCGAGTCATTGAATTATTTGATATGATGGGAAGCATGACAAAGATAGTTTCTTACGACAAAACAGTATTCCCTAGCGGGACGCGACTTATTCTTGTACCTATGGAAAGCGTCGAGAGTGTCGCTACCTGCGTCATGGTGGAAGCAGGAAGCCGGCATGAAACGCCCAAAATAAACGGCGTGTCCCATTTTTTGGAACACATGGTGTTTAAGGGAACAAAAAAATTCCCGACCACCGAGGACGTTAACTTCATCGAGCGGATGGGAGGATTGCAGAACGCCTATACGGACGTTGATATCACCAATTTCCACAATAAAGTGATGGCATCAGATTGGAGAGAGGCGCTGGAATTAAATAAAGAATTTGCTCTGTACCCAAGACTCGAAGAGCAATATGTTGAAAAGGAGCGGAACGTGATTTTGGAGGAAATGAAACGCTACAATGACGATTTACCCATAAAAGTCAGCGAGGAATTTCAAAAACTTCTGTATCAAGGAACTCCTCTGGGCATGCGGGTCATCGGAGAGGAGGCGTCACTGAGAGCCGCCACCAGTAAAACGCTTCGGGTGTATCACAGCTCACACTATGTTCCCAAGCGGATAGTCATTGTGCTGGCAGGAAAAATAAACAATGAAGCAATGAAGCAATGCAACACTGTTGCAAAGGAATGGTTTGGTACGTCAGCAGGATTAGGATTGAATAAAAAACAAAATCGCGTTACGGAATCAGTAAAAGACACGCAAAGCAACCCTGCTCTTTCCGTTGTCACAAAAAAAGATGCCCAACAGGCGCATATCACGCTCGGTATCAGGACATTTAGCCGAGGGGATGAGGATCGGTTTAGCTGGAGCGTATTCAACCTCCTTTTCGGCGTATCCTTTACCAGCCGGCTTTTCAAAGAAGTTCGGGAAAAACGCGGGCTTTGTTACGCGATCCGTAGCGGATCGGACAATTGGGATGATGTGGGGTGCTGGTCGATTTATGCCGGAGTGGCCACGGAAAAAGTACAAGAAGCAGTTACTGCAATTCTTGGGGAGCTTACAAAAGCAGTTGATAAAGGAGTGACGGATGAGGAGGTTGCAGTTGCCAAAAAACGGCTCCTCACGATGCTTTCTTTTAAAACAGAAGATCCGGAATTCATGGCGGAATTTTACGGCCAGCAGGAACTCCGGCATCTCCCAATCCTCACGATTTCGGATTATTTCAAAAAAATTGAGGCAATAACAAAAGGTGACATTGACAAACTCGTCAAAAAATATATCGTTGAAAAGACATTAAATTTAGCAGTAGTATGGAACAAAGGGCATGATGATTCATTAGTGCAACTGCTTAGAATATAAAAAAATCAATCCGTCAGCTGACGGACAAAAATCAAAAAAACATATCAAATATCAAAAAGAAAAAACGTTTTCCCATATTTGATTTTTTGTTTGTATCTTTGATCTTTGATCTTTGATTTTTGATTTTTAATCTTTGATTTTGTTCGGAAAGGAGCACTTTATGGTAGAAAAAACCGTTGTTCTCATCAAACCCGACGGCATGGAGAAGCATATCGTCGGAGAGATTATAACCCGTTTTGAAAAAGTCGGTCTTTCGGTTATCGGTCTTAAAATGGTCCAATTAACCCAGTCCATTTTGGACGTGTGGTACAGCCACCACAAAGACAAGCCGTTTTTTCCGGATGTCTGCAGACACATGATGCTTACTCCCGTGGTAGCCATAATCCTTTCAGGGGAAGGAGCCATACAAAAAGTGTTTGACATCTGCGGTCCGACGGATCCGGCTGATGCAACTCCGGGCACCATCCGGAAAGATTTTGGGGAAAGCAAACCGAAAAATGTGGTCCACCGTTCGGATTCGGTAGAGGCGGCGGAAAAAGAGATTGGATTGTTATTTACCAAGGATGAACTGTTTATCTAATTATTTCGAGGCTAAGCCTTGAAATTTTTTGAAGCGTTGAGATGCTATTTATAGATATAAGCTTTCTTCTTTGTCTTCATTTTGGATTTGATGGAGCAATGTTGCATAGGCGATTTGATTATTCACAAACTCTTCATATTTTTTCGAATCAATTCCAAAATGAGAAAGGATTATTTCTTTTCTACAAAATGTTTCCTCTCGTTCCCCAATGTATTCAAGATACGATGACCACGGATATAAAGTGAGGTCTTTGACAATATTTCCTATACGTGGATTGAGATGAATATAGCGTGAGACATGAAGGAGTTGTTCATCAGAATCTATTTCCTTTGCTTTGAACGTATATTCGAACAATCGACCAGTTCTATCATTATTTTTGTTGAAATACATTGTATAACTGGTATTGAGATGGTGCATAAATTCCGTAATGCCATTTTCTTCGATTTGCCGGAGGAGGAAATGATAATGGTTCGGCATGAGGCAATAGCATAAAATATCTATTTTATATTTCAAGGCTAAGCCTTGATTTTTTAAAGATTGTTCTGTCGCGCTTCCCGTATCTAGGAGTGTACGGATGCTATGCAGGAAGCGGGTATAGTGACCATATCGAAGAAAAATTTTCCGTTTATCAACTCCACGGTTAAAAATGTGATAATACCCATTTGAAACAAATTGAAGTGGGCGCATCTATAAAGATTGTATCAAGGCGCTGGAAAATTTCAAGGCTTAGCCTTGAGTATTACTTGACTATCTCCAATTTTCTCAAAATCGGAAGGAGCACTTCGAAGGGGAGGCCGATGACGTTGGTATAGGAGCCGTCGATTTTCCTGATAAAATCCCATGGAGCCTCGTTGATGGAGTAGCCGGCAGCAAATCGGGAAAAGTCATAGCGGTTGACGTAGGCCTCCAGTTCCGCAGGCATCATCTTTTTCATCGTCACTTTGGTTTTTGTGAGGCTTTCCCATGTTTTTTTCACCGTGCCGTTATTGAAAAATACGATTGTTACGGCTGTGGCAAAGACATGGGTTTTTCCCATGAGGCTTTTGAGCTGAATCTTGGTTTCTTCCTTATCGTGCGTTCTGCCAAACGCCGTGATACCCAATACCGCCATGGAATCAGCTGCGATGATGAGCACCCGGCCCTCGGCAGGCAGATTGTAGAGTCTGGGATTTTTGACGACTTCCTGAGCTTTGGCCTGGGCGCGGGCTTTTATGGTTTTATAGGGATCCTTGCCCATAATAGCTTCTTCGTCCACGTGGGTAATGAGGGTACGGAATATAATGCCGAGTTTATCCAGGAGCGTTTTTCGTCCGACGGACTGCGAGGCTAAAATGACCTGGATGGGACGTTCCTCAGGAGGGATATTCTGCGGCCGGAAGGATAAGTTCATGTGCCTATTATACTGCAAATTTGAGGCGATTGCCATGGGGAAATGTTCGGTCAATCCTGCAGCCGGTATCAAGAAAACTTGTTTTATGGTATACTTCTTGTCAGCATATTGTATCTTTTTCTTCTGCCCGTTTATTTCTTTTAAAAAGATCGTTTATAAATTGGAGGTGAATCGTTTTATGGGAAAAAGAGAAGATGAAATTGGACGAGCAGTACATGCAATATATTTGGTTCAAAACTTGGAAACTCAACCTTTATTGGGAACATTTGGAGATAACGTTAAGAGAATTCTAGAAGGAGAGCAGAATATCAGTATAGAAGGTACTCACTATGGAATAACCATAGAGGGACTTCGGTTAGCTGGTGTGGCTGAGGAACAAACGAGAGACTTTTTACTTCTTGCTCTTGATAAGATTGCACCACAGGCAGGAGAACCAGAAGACGTGTTTTCTAAAACTGAGTAATCCATCCGGATACTTCCAAGAGCAACTTTTGCTTGTTGATTTTTTTTGGGTTTCCCCCAGAGGAATTCCTGCCCGCAATCGCTGGCGCGATAGCGTCTGCAGGCGGGGAACCCCCATTTTATCCTTCCGCCTTCGTTTTCTTTGCGTCCCCGATAGGAATCGAACCTATATCGGAGGTTTAGGAAACCTCTGCTCTATCCGTTGAGCTACAGGGACAATGTCTGATTGTATTCTACCATCTCTTTCCGTACAATATGAAGGAAACACAGGATGTAGTTTCCGGCAAAGCAGGATCCGGCTCTGCAGGACAGTTGGCAGTCCGCCAACAATCGGGGTATAGCGCAGTTGGCCCCGTATCAGAAATCGGGATGTAGTTCAGTTGGTAGAACGTTCGGTTCGGGACCGAAAGGTCGAGAGTTCGAGTCTCTCCATCCCGACAAGCGATTTCGATACGGGGTAAATAGCGCGCCCCGCCAAGGCGGGGAGGTCGCCAGCCTGCCCCGTTGACGCAGATCACCATCTATTTTATTAAGCTCCTCGAAAATCAAGCATATGCTGCTGTTTAGAGGAGGGTGGGAAAAAATAGTATTACACAAAATAACGCATATGCTTTATTTTGTGTAATGGGAGGGGATACGGATTGTCACAATGAGAGAAAATAAAATAACGGGAAAATAATTTTTTTGTGGAATATGTTATGAATGATTTGTCGATTGTAATCGGAGCTAAGTAACCCTGTCTGCCCGCTTCGCGTGCCGCCGGCAAAGCCTTTGGCGACGCACGGCCGGAGTCGAATCGAGGCGAGCCGCGGCAGGCAGGGATTTCTCACCTACTTCGTAGCTTCGAAATGACTGTCTACTGGAAAATGCTGAATAGTTACAATTCATGATACGATGTTGAATATTCCATATCCATTGGTGTATACTATGTGTTGAATTGACGCTTTCTCATTGAACTTCCTTCTCCTGACCTGCCCCTTGAGAGGAATCGCAAACGTATGCAACGGAAATTTGAACAGGAACAGGGTGAGGCCGGTGTACCAGAATGTCCCCGTTTTCAAGAGGAACTTCATACCTATTTACGGTATGGACAGAAAGATTATACCTATAGAAGCGGCCTCCCGCATGTTTCAGAGGAACACGTGCGGGATCTGGCGTTGGGTGCCGGACATACTCTTCTTGCTCTTGGAGGTTTAGGATCAGGAGGATGGACCGACCTTCGACAGGATAAGAGATGCCCTAATGATCCAATAGCCCGATTCCCTCTGATTTTCCATATACCGATGTTTGGATTAAGGAAAGATGTTTGGTATGACGGCGTTAGAGCGGTCCGACGCATTGTCGAACACCAGCCACCCGACCTGCCGGAGGGCCAGGATCCTCTCCGGAATGGTGTCCTTGAAAAAATACGACAATTTGCCCTATTGAAAGAACAGCTAAGACAAGCCGGGAAGAGAGGGTTCTCTTTTGGGACATGGTCTTTTGATTGGGTGGATACATCGATGAGTTTTTTTCTGAATCCTTTTGATCAGGAAAAACATTCTAGTGGCCGGTTTTCTCTTATAGAGCTGGAACAGTGGTTGAACGATGATCAGAGTTGTCCGGTACTGAAGGAAAATCAGGAAGCGCTTCGAGCAGTGGCAATAACATTTGATGCAGTAAAAGATTATCCAAGAATGTACAGAGACGACCTTGGACTAGCGGCAGCCCGTCTTCAGGCTGATCCGGGCGATCATACGAATAGGCGTTTGCTTACCATCGGCCTTATGGGATGCCCATTCCCAGATTTAGTAGAGGAATTCAGCGCCTCCTTGAAATAATGTTCTTTCCCGGAAAGCCTACCTGATATTCACCGCATACAGGTTGCCGATTGCTTGGGCGCTGGGGTTGAGGTTGGTTAATATCACCAGGCGTCCGGCGTTGCTCCATGGTGCCACAAATCCGTCCCAAAACGGCCCTGCATAGACGGTTTTTCTGTTGGTTCCGTCGCAATCCATGACCTCCACTTTGTCTTTACTGGTGATGACCAGATGCCGGGATGTGGGGAGCCACTGAATTGCAGAATTTGAAATTTGAAATTTAAAATTTGAAATTGGCTGGAGTAATGTTTCAGGTTGAATAGATGGAGTGGGTAATGGTTGTGTGATGAGATCTTTTGTCATTCCCACAAAATAATTCCTGTCTTCTTTCACATCATACACATACAGATTTCCGGGTTTGATTTCGCGCACCTCTTCTGTCGGGTTTGTGCCGATGAGGGGCGGGTTTATGATAACGGGGATCGTTGTACTGTGACTTGCTTCATAGAGAATTTTAGTCTCATCAGGAGAAAACGACAGGATACTCATACTGGATGTGGCGATATTCATCACCTCGTCTTTCAGGGACAGAAGTTTTTCTTTTTCTTTTGCAGCCCGCATCTCATCCCAGTCTTTCTGGAGGATCGTTATGTCAAACTGAGGTTTCGGAATATCGTTCAGTTTATCGCTTTCCAGAAGATATGCTTCATTTGTATTAGTTGTTAAAAGGAGCTGTTTGCTGTCCGGCGACCAGAAAAGAAGCGCTTGGTCGGTGTCGAGCTGTTCGCGTTTGACAATCTGCCGGGCGTCTCTATTCAAGCCCAGCGGTTTGTCCAGCAGGTCTAATACCCAGACACCGGCCCGACTGACCATCTGTGCGCCGTTTGTTGCTTCCGGCACTTCAGGAACAACATAGGCCAGTTTTGTGCCGTCAGGGGAGAGGACTGGATTCGTCACTCCGCTTGTCGTGAGGGCAAACAGCGACGGATTACTGGAAAAAAGCATCGCGTCGACTCGGGTCAGGACTTCTCCCTGGACGCGGATCCGTTTTTCCCATGGCTGGTAGCCGTTTTTCACGACCGTTACCGTGTACCAGCCGGGAGCAATATTGAGGTTGGTGTTGGTTGCGCTTTTTGGTTTTCCGTCAATAAAAAGCTGGGCGCCTGTTGGGTCGGATGTGGCTGCCACTAGCCCCGTGGTTCCGAAGGATTTATTGGTGAAATCCAGGCGATATCCCCGTCCATAGGCTATAACGGTAAGAGAAGCTCCGATAATGACTAAAACCGTAGCGATGGAGAAAACGGTGCTGGTAATATTTTTTATCGCCATACCCATATTATACGACGAGGTGTGATAAAATGGAACAATATCAAAGATAAAAAATAAAAAATGAAATTTACATATTAAAAATCAAATATGGAAAAACCGTTTTTTGTCTTTTTTCGATTTAATATGTAAATTTGATATTTGATATTTGATATTTAATTTTTGATTTTTAACCCATGTTTACCAAACGTATCGGTATTGATCTTGGAACAGCTAATAGTCTCGTGTGGCTTGACCGCCGAGACTTGCCGTTCTCCCGCCATCGGCGGGATCACGGAGCGTCTTATGGCGGACTGCGCCATAAACTGTTTTATATATGTTTGGATTAACGAAGCGTATCGGTATTGATCTTGGTACTGCCAACTCGTTGGTGTGGCTTGCCGGGACGGGGGTTGTCCTCAACGAGCCGACTGTAGTTGCCGTGACTGTCGATGATAACCGCGTGGTGGCGGTAGGCAATGAAGCCAAAGACATGCTGGGGAGAACTCCGGGGAATATTACCGCGACCCGTCCCATGCGGGACGGGGTCATTGCCGATTACCGGATTACCGAGGCCATGCTTTCGTATTTTATTGACCGGGCCGTGGGGAAAAACCGCTTCTTTAAACCAGAAGTGATGATCTGCGTCCCGACCGGGGTCACCCAGGTAGAACGCCGGGCCGTGATGGATGCCACGCTTTCGGCCGGAGCCAAAGTCGTCTATATTATTGAAGAACCTCTGGCGTCTTCGATTGGCGCAAAGATTCCCATTGCACAGGCATCCGGCAATATGATTGTGGATGTCGGGGGCGGATCCACGGAAGCGGCGGTCATTTCTCTGGGCGGGGTTGTCGTTCACCGGAGCGCGCGGGTGGCGGGCAACAAAATTGAAGAGGCGATTGCTCAATATATAAAGCGCCAATACAATCTGATTATCGGCGAGCGGATGGCAGAAACGATTAAAATCACGATCGGAGATGCGTTGGGAGATGAGAAACTGGACGATAGAGCATTGAAGGTAGGGGTTGAAGATAGAGGATCGAAAATAGAAGAAAAAAATCTACCCTCAAGTTTCCAACCTCAACCACCATTTTCTACAATCGATCATTTCCCATCTAGTTCCATGGAAGTGCGCGGGAGGGATGCGATTTCGGGGCTCCCCCGCATGATCACCCTTACCCGAAAAGAGGTGACAGGTGCAATTGCTCCGGTTTTACAGCAGATCATTACTGCAGTAAAGCAGGTATTGGAAAATACTCCGCCTGAGCTTGCCGCGGATATTATCGATAAAGGGATTGTCATGGCCGGAGGAACGTCCTTACTGACTAACTTCGATAAACTGATGACGAAAGAAACCGGCGTTGTCTGCCATGTTGCGGAAGAACCGCTTCTGTGCGTGGTCCGGGGGACGGGGGTCGCGATAGAGAACATAGAACTGTATAAACGAAGCGTTAGTAGAAAATAAAATGATAAAATCCGACCAATCCGACCAATAATACCAATAAATGACTGAATGATAGAATGCGAGAATATATCAACATGTATTACATTGAATAATTCATTGGTCTGATTGGTACATTGGTCTGATTATGCCATTATCAAAACAATCCCTCCTCGGTGTCTCCATTACCACGTCTTCCCGTGAGGAGATTCTTTCGTGGATAGTAAAAAAATTCTCCATTCTCCATTCTCCATTCTCCATTCTCCAGATAGTCACTCCCAATCCAGAACAGATTGTGCTGGCGCAACAAGATGAAAAATTTCGGGAAATTCTCAACAGCGCTGATATAGCACTCCCTGACGGGGCAGGACTCGTATGGGCATTGAACAAGGCCCGGCCTTGTGTTGCGCCTGCGGCGAAGGCCGGGCCTTGGATTGAACGCATTTCCGGCATTGATTTCATGATCGAACTTTGTAAGGTAGCGGCAGATAAAAATTCTCGGGTGCTTTTATACGGAGGGAGAGGAGGAGCGGCAGGGAAAGCGCTCGCCAGTTTGCGGAAGCAATATCCAGATCTCAAAGGTTTTGCAGAAGATGGACCATCTTTTCAAATTTCAAATTTCAAATTTCAAATTTCAAATAAATATCAAATTCAAAAATATAAAAAAGATTCAACAAGTTATTTCTCAAACGGAAGCGCCGAAATAAAACACCTTGTTCAGATGATACGAAGCAGAAACATTCGGATTGTCTTTATCGGATTGGGTGCCCCGAAACAGGAGTATTTGATAGATGCCCTTACCTATACCGTGCAAGGTCCGACCTTGCACGGTATATATAGTAATTTGGTGGTGATGGCGGTGGGAGGAGTGTTTGATGTGCTTGCGGGAAAAATTGCGCGGGCGCCAAAACTTGTTCAACAGTTTGGATTTGAATGGCTCTGGCGGCTTTTCAAGGAACCGTGGCGGTGGAGGAGACAGCTATCGCTTCTTCAGTTTATCCTTCTTATTTTAAGGAAGAAAAAATAAGTTCACACACTTTCAAATAATACAGCGTTGTCTTCTTATTGTGTGTCTTTATATCCGGTAACCGCCATATAGGCACAACGGAGTGACTCCATACGAAGCCAATCTTCTTGAATTTGCGCCTCATCCAATTCCACATCTAATATTTCTGCATCTCTTGAAAGATCATCGGTTCTGACCGGTCGGGCGAACCATCCAGATTCTGATTCTCCGTCCGGAACCATGAGTACCGTAACCTTTCCACCCAGTCGTTTTTCAGCGTCTTGAAGATGTCGTTCCGCTTGTTTTCCTTCTTTCGGTTTTAATCCCAGGAAACCCGATTTAGGCCTCAGAGGAATAACATTTCCTTGAATAGTGTTCCACCACGGGGCGTCTGCTTGTTCTCCGTCGATAACCCAGCCCCGCGGTACGCCTTTTTTATTTCCACGATCCATAAAAGTTGGTCGAACGTTATCCAAATATCGGAGTACATTCCTCCATGCTTCTTGATTAGCCATAAATAGTATTCCTTTCTTTTTAAAATTTTATTAAAAAACTGCCATAATCAGTGAGGCAGCCGGTCATATCTTTCCATAAAATCCGGCATTGTCAAGAATACGCCTTGTGCTTCCCTGTGAAATTCGAGATAATTGACTGTATGCGTATTGCCATGCTTGCTCCGTTTGAGGAACCGGTGCCGCCGAAAAAATACGGCGGAACGGAGCTGGTTATATACAATCTGATTACGGAACTGGTAAAGATGGGGCATGATGTGACGTTGTTTGGTACAGGGGATGCCGAAGTACCCTGCCGGCTGGAAGCGATTTTTCCTGCGTCTATCCGTACACTTCCTCCGTTTGATACGGACCAAAAAGCGCGGGAAGCGGTCAAATGGGTTGGGATCGGGAATGTGCTTCGGAAGTTAGCAAACGAACCGTTTGACATCATTCATAACCACAATGGCTGGAGATTCCTATCCGTTTCTTCGTGTGTCCGCCGGCCCATCGTGACCACGCTCCATGGACCGATGGATCAGGTATACCAGCAGGTCGTGTTTTCTTCGTCACCGGATTTTGCCTTTATTTCCATTTCCGATAATCAGCGTGTAGCATATCCCACTCTTCAGTATGTCCAAACCGTCTATAACGGTATTGACGTTTCCAAATTTCCATTTTCCGAAAAAGCAGGGGGTTATCTTTGCCTCCTCGGCCGTTTTTCTCCGGAAAAAGGAGTGAAAGAAGCAATCAAGATAGCCCGTATGACAGGAATGCCCCTCAAAATTGCAGCAAAAATAGATTTTGTCGACCGGCAGTTTTATGAAAGCGTGAAGCCGGAAATTGATGGAAGACAGATCCAATTTGTGGGTGAAATCAGCTTTGAAGAAAAAACAGACCTTCTCAAAAACGCGTATGCACTCCTTGCACCCATTCAATGGGAAGAACCGTTCGGTCTAAATGTCATTGAGTCGATGGCTTGCGGGACGCCGGTTGTCGGCACCAAAAGAGGATCGTTTCCCGAACTTATTGAACAGGGGAAAACCGGATTTTTGGGAACGACGGCGGAGGAACTTGCTTCCTTTGTTTCTCACATTCCCATGATTAAACGGCTGGACTGCCGAAAAGCCGTTGAAGAACGGTTTACGAGTACCATTATGGCAGAAGGATATCTTCAGGCATATCAACGCGTACTGGAAAAATTCGGTACGGGGAAAAACAGCGTATGAATCTTGGGATGTTTATTACCCCAAACCACACCGTACCGCCTGATGATCCGGCGATTGCAGCTCCATGGCACATCGTCGGAGCACTTTCTGATGAATTGACACGGAGAAACAGATTTGTTGTTTCTCTTTTTGCTCCCATAGGATCAAAAACAACGGCCAGTCTTTATGATTTTAGTACGCCTCCGACCATCCGCACGGCATCCTCATTGTCAAAAGATGCATACCAGAAAAAAGAAGCGGATGACGAAGCAGTGTTTTTTCACCGTATGATGGAAGTTGGGAAAGAAAAGAACATCCATCTTTTTCATCTTCATCAGGCTCTTCGCATGTATCCGCTGATTTTAAGGGCACCGAAAGAGTGCTTGTTTCTTATCACGCTCCATGATCCGATGACGGGGAAAAAACGCGATGCGGTTTTGGAACTCTCCACTCTCTCCAACTGTTTTTTTGTCAGCATATCAAACAGCCAAAGGAGTGACGTCAAAGCGGATTTTGCAGGAACGGTGTATCACGGACTGGACCTGGGAAAGTTTCCTTTTTCAGCAAGCGAGGCGTATGGATTTTCCGTTTTCGGGAGGATCATACCGGTTAAAGGTCAGGATGATGCGATTGAAGCGTGCAAACGGGTCGGAGCGCCATTAACCATTATCGGCCAAGCGGTACGGGATACTGAGGAAAACAGAACATTTTGGGAAAAACATATTTTACCTCAAATTGATGATTCGCATATCCGCTACGTGCCTTTTATTCATCGGGGCGATCTCCCCCCCTACTACCAGCGCACAAAAGCAATTCTCATGCCCATCAAATGGGAAGAGCCGTTTGGCCTCGTCATGATTGAAGCAATGTCCTCTGGGACGCCGGTCGTTGCCTATAACCGGGGGAGCGTTCCTGAAATTATAAAAGATGGTGTCACGGGGTTTATCATTGATCCGGATCCGTCAGCAGACGGACAGGTTCCAGGTCGGACCGGTAAGGGGACATGGGTGATAAAAAAACAAGGAGTTGATGGACTTGTGGAAGCCATGGGTCGGATTGGAGAAATCGACCGGCTGGCATGCCGAAAACACGTTGAGGAACATTTTACTGTAGAAACAATGGCTACAGGCTATGAAACAATCTACGAGAAAATCCTTAGGGGCCGTTCGCAAATAATTTCATAGGTATTTGCGATTACGGCCATAAGTGTCGCATTCTCAATAAAAACACGTATTAAGTTATTAACGGATGCGACCTAAAAGAACGGTCTTCATAAGATATTTCTTCTCTTTGAATATACTATTATCAGATGTTTTTTTTGCACAGTATAATTTTTTGGCTGGTGAGCGCATTGACAAAATATGGTATGATAAAATGTACATATGGTGAAACGCATTGCAGTATTTACTGATAACGCAGACCCGCTGGCAGCGTTGGGCGGTATTGAAAGCGGCGGAGAAAATGTCTATGTCAACGAGCTTTGCCGCGCGCTTTCCCGTTTTGGCTGGACCATCGATATTTATACGCGGTGGTCTTCCCCAAAAACCGCGCAAATTGCCAAAATCGGAGAAAACGTACGCGTCATCAGGCTTGCCGCAGGCCCGTTGGAATTTGTCAGCAAAGACAAACTGTTTCCGCACATGCCCACATATATCCAGAATTTTTTGGCATACCGCGAAAAAAATAAACTTGAGTACCTTCTGGTTCACGGCAATTATTATCTGTCTTCCTGGGCTGCGGTTCACATCGGGAAAATGCTCCGGATTCCGTCTCTTTCCACGTTCCATTCATTGGGGATTGTGAAACATAATGCTCTGAACTCCAAAGATCCCTCGCCCAAAGACCGGATTTCCGTTGAGCTTGAAGTGATGAACGGAGCTGACCGAATCGTTGCTACCAGTCCGGTGATGAAGGATGAGATCCAAAAATATTATGAGGTAAACGGGAAAAAGATTGCTGTTATCCCGGGCGGAGTCAATCTCAAGCGGTTTCAGCCGCTTTCCCAGATTTTAGCCCGCCGCATCCAAAACATTAACACAAACCGCCTGATTGTGCTTTACATCGGACGGTTTGAGGAGCGTAAAGGCATCGAGACGCTCCTTTTTGCGATGGATGAACTTGCCAAACGCATGCAGGATAAGCGGAAAATTTTACGGTTGTACGTTATCGGCGGAGAAAAAAGAAGGAAATGGAAAAAAGAAAAAGATACGCCAGAGAGAAAGGAGCGCGAGCGCCTCATGAAAATAGTGGAAACGCTGGGTATTAAGGATATCGTGCGGTTTGTGGGAGGGGAACAACGGGAATATCTGCAGTACTATTACGCAGCAGCCGACGTGACGGTTGTCCCTTCCTATTACGAACCGTTTGGGTTGGTGCCTCTGGAGTCTATGGCGTGCGGGACGCCGGTGGTGGCCTCAAAAGTCGGCGGTATGCAATGGACGATTAAAGACGGAAAAACCGGCTATCTGGTCCCTCCCAAAAATGTCCATGCATTTGCCGAAAAAATCGGGTATCTTTTGGAGCACTACGCGACGAGAAAACATATGCGGGAAAACGGCATAGAGAGGACCAGGCGGTTTTTCGGATGGGAAGCGGTTGCTTCACAGATGTCCTTACTCTATAACGACATCATTATCGAAAATTTTTACCGGCAGCTTTTCGGAAAATCCCCGAAAAACGGCGAAATAAAATAATAGCTTCAAAAGGAACTTCCTTTTGAAGCTAAATTTTATACAATTAACAGGAGTTATGCACTCTGTCATCGCGAGGATCCGCTGGCTGTGGATCGTAATGACAAGGTAATCAACAAGGTATTGCGTAAGTCCAGATGTTAATATATATCACTATTAGGATATAGGTCTCTTTTTTTCCTCCCTCTTACCTCATGCCTCTTAACTCATGTAATATAGATATATGAAGGTATTATTTGCCACGTCCGAGTGCGTGCCGTTTTACAAACTCGGGGGATTAGGAGATGTGAGCTATGCTCTCCCCGTGGCGTTGTCAAAACTCGGCATTTCCATGACAGTGACGCTTCCATACTACGAGGCAATTCGCATCAAGAAAAATATCTCCTGCATCGGCCCATTAGCAGTTGATTATCGGGGGAAGCGGGAACTGGTATTTGTTTTTCAGACAACAATCCCCGGATCACAGGTACGCGTTTTGCTGTTCCGACATCCGAGACTTGCCGCCTACGAGATACCGTCTTTTCTTTTTTTCTGCCGGTGTGTTGCCAGTTATATTGGGGTCAGGGAATCATTTGATATTCTTCACTGCAATGACTGGCACATGGCTCTCATTCCTGTTCTTTTAGGGGAAGAAAATAAAATCCGGAAAGGGAAATATACCCTTCAGGCGAGAGAGAGAAAAACGATAATGACCATCCACAATCTTCTGTACCAGGGGTCAGTGCCGGTCCATGTCCTTTCAGACATCGGCGTTCCTCTCTCTGTTGTCCATCCTTTGATCGGACTGTCGGGGAAACGCGAAGTTAATCTTTTCCGAGAAGGCTTGGAGTATGCGGATGTTATAACGACCGTATCCCCCTCGTATGCGCGGGAAATTTTAATGCCCGCATTCGGCCCCCATGTCTATGATGTACTGCGAAGAAGAAGCGATGCCGTCATAGGCATCTTAAACGGCATTGATACGGCTCTCTGGAATCCGGGCAGCGACCGGTTTATTCCAAAACACTATACGTTCCGCACTGTCTTTCGCGGGAAGGAAGAAAATAAAAAGAGGCTGCAAAAGGCAGTCCGGCTTCCCACAACCGATGAGCTTCTGTTTGGATTTGTCGGCCGGATTGAACCGAAGCAGAAAGGCGTTGACCTTATTATTGAAGCAGTCAAGCGGATGCCGAAAAAGAATTTTCAGATTGTCCTTTTGGGGACGGGCAACAGCAAACAGGTCAAAGAACTTGAAGCCATTGACCGTCAGCAAACACACATTGCTTACATCTCAACATTTGATGAGCGGTTGGCTAGGCGTATTTTTGCAGGGAGCGATGTGCTTCTGGTCCCTTCCAGATTTGAACCGTGCGGATTAACGCAGATGATCGCGATGCGGTACGGCGCGATTCCGCTGGTCAGGAAAACCGGGGGGCTTGCTGATTCGGTGGAGGACGGAAAAACGGGGTTTGTTTTTGATGAGTACCACGTGGAGGATCTGTGCAAAACCATGTGGAAAGCAATTACCCTCCGGGAGGATGAACCCACGGAATGGCATGCGATGGTCAGGCGCGTGATGAGAGAAGATTTTTCATGGGACCGAAGCGCACGGGAATATGTGAAAGTGTATAAAAGGCTTTTAGCACAATCGTAAAACATGGAGAGATAATCAGCTTCACAAGGCCTGTCCTTGTGAAGCTGAGTTTTTTCCCCATCTGTATTATTTATATATTTAGCGGATAGCGAATTTTGGGGTAATAAGGTACAATGACTTAGACAGCAACACAACGTTACTTCGTTACATCGCAATTATCGTAGCATCGTTACAGCGCAAAACAATGTAACAATGTAACAATTTTTTATGTCTTTTCACGAACATAAACTGTGGCAGGAAGCGTATGTCGCGCTCATGGATACCCATGAGGCATTGGAGGGAGATTTTGAAGATCCCGAAGAAGAAATTGTCCAACAGGTGCTTGAGAGCGCGACGACACTTTCTGCAAAAATTGCTGATGGCCTTTCGCGCCTGGACCGTAGATTCGGAAGGCAAATTCTTCTGGATGCAGTCGGTATGGTCGCGGTTGTCCGAACCCATCTGGCAGTTGCGTGGGGCAGAGGACTGGTGACAGATGAAACGTTTCGGGCGCTCGACGGGAAATACGACGCATTGGGGATAGCGCTGCAGCAGACAAGATAGTTCCATTCAGAATAACTCCTTGACTTACAGCGGATATCTGTGTCCATAATAGATATATTATGGACACCCGTTCCCGCAAACTCAATCCCAAGCAGGGAATTGTGCTTCTTTTCCTTCTTCTTGTCATTCCCGTGGGAATTTATATGTATCAGACACAAAATGTCGGGGAGACCAGGAGTCAGGCAGGAAGCGTTGGACCCGCTGATTGGTTAAAGAGGATTGGGCAGGGAAGGCAAAATCCAGCTAGTCTGCTTAATTCCCTGCAGGGAACAGGGAATAGTAAAATTCCTACCCGCACTCCGACCTCTACCCGTACTCCTACCTCAACCCCTACGCCAACGAAGTCTATCATCGACCGCTGCAACACCGGTTGCACCTCTGATGCAGCGTGCGGAGAAGGAATGGTCTGTACACAGGAAGGAGCTGGAGGGAAATGCAGAAATGCTCAGTGCTATGGGGTGGAGGATTGCTGGTGTTACAAAACTGCCAGTCCGACTCCCACGCCGTCCTGCAACAGTACATGCCTTACTGATCAGCAGTGCGGGGAAACCATGATTTGCGTAAAAACAGCCAGCGGAAATAAATGCAGAAACCCCCAGTGCTACGGCATAGAAGACTGTCTTTGTTATACGACCCTCACATCTCCCACTCCGACCAGCCAGCCCACTCCGACCGGTTATGAAGCTCCCACCCCGACACCCTACTCTTATTTTATTCCGACTCCGACTGCATGGGTTATCACGACACGACAGGGAACAGCGACTCCCACTCCCACCCCGCCTCTCATGCTTTTGGCTGACATTCTCTCCCTTTCTCCGACGCCGGTATTTTTGCCGACTGTCGGATTACTAGAGGATAAAACCGCTCTCCCTATGCTTACCATCGATCCTTTCTACAACACAAAAAAGCAAACCAACCCCATGATTGCCCTGTCAGGCACCAGTGACCCTGACGCCCAGCTTGATATCAGCATTTTTCCTGACGGAATAACGACGATTGTGATAGCGGACTCCATGGGTAACTGGAAATATACCGTCCCTAAGAAGCTTCCCAACGGCGCCAAACAGCTGACCATAATTGCACGCACGCAAAAAGGCGGACAGATGACTAAAACCGAAAACTTCACCGTCGTTGGGGCATACCAGTTCCCGTTTGCAGCTATCGTTTTCAGTCTCCTTTTAGCGTTGGGAGTTGGAGGGTATATCCTGTATCAGAAAAAATTGGCCCGATCCCAAAAAACTCCGCCGCCCTCATCAACCGGTCCGACACCCGTACCGGAGTTTGTCCCGCCGGAACAGGTTATGGATGAAGATCAATCCATCTCGCATCCGGATGCCGGCCTTCCCCAAAGTATCGAACAGCCTGCTTCTTCGGTTGGGGGAATCCAGGATCTGCCTCCCGCAACACAACCACCATCAAAGGAGACCGTATAATGGTGTTTCAGTTTTATTTTTGATATTTTTATATTGGTATGGACGTCATCCCCGGTATTGTTGAACAACAGGATCCAAATGAAATTGAGCGGAAAATCGAACTCGTTTCTCCGTTTGTCCAGTGGATTCATATGGATGTTGCCGATGATACTCTCATATCTTTCAAAACCCCGACACGTTTTCCATTCCTGAAAAAGAACGCACATACTTTTTTTGAAGCGCATATCATGAGCGAAAAACCGGAGACATATGTCAAACACCTCATCGATTCGGGATGTAAGCGGATCGTCGCTCCCGTTGAATGCACGGACCCGCGGGAATTTTTGTCCGAAGCGCGGGTCTGGGAGTGTGAAACAGGGCTTGCCATTGATGTAGAGACGCCGCTTGAGGAAGTGGAGCCGTTTTTGGAGGAACTGGATTTTGTCCTGGTCATGACTGCAGGAGCTGGAGCGGGAGATCAGCTGTTTGAGGAAAGTACGCTGTCTAAAATAAAAACAATCACGCGAAATTTACCGGATTTGCCGATTGAGGCAGAGGGCGGGATAAATTTGGAATCGGTGAAACCCATTGCCCAGGCCGGTGCCACACGCATTGTTTCCACATCATATATCTTTAAAGATGAAAACCGCATACAGGAAACAATACGGCATCTTGCAGTAATTTGACATACGTTTTTCTCCGCATACGTTGACACCATACGCTGCATAAACGATGATGATAAGAGACGGAACTGCTATGACCTTTTTTCCAAAAAAAATCATGTATAGTGTTAGTTTTTTCTGTGTGGTACTAGTATTTCTTGTTTTTTATATCGTGCCCTCTTCAAAGGATTCGTTTAAAAGAAGGCCTCAAAAAGCAGAAGCAGCAGCAGGACCGGCGTTTACCGTTGATATTGATCTTTCCAAAACCACACCGGTTTCCAAAAACCTCTGGGGAGGTAATTTCTATCCGGTTAGTTCCACCGCGCAAGGACTTTACAATCGCTGGAATTTATACAACAGGCAATCGCTTCGCGATCTTGGGATAAAACTCATCCGTTATCCCGGAGGCTGGCTGACAAATGCAACGGCTATTCAGAATATATACCCAACGGTTGTACAACCCAATAACACACCATGGAATCCGCTGGTCGGGGAATGGAGATTAGGATGCGGGCCTACCGTTTCGAAATTTTACATGCCGTCTATGGATCAGGTAGCATCTCTTTCTGCTGAAATCGGGGCAGACATTTTATTTGAAGTGAGTCTTGATTACAAAAGACTGGGAACGGCCGGAGGCTTTTGCAGTGCGTATGGAGAATCTCAGCTTGATCCATCGTGGACGCCGGAACAAAAAGAGGCCAAAGTGAAAGAATTCCTCAAAGCGGATTTGGAGTGGGTGCTGAACACCTATCCGCAATTACGCATCCTGGAGCTTGGCAATGAACCGTGGGAAGCATATACCGTGGATGATTACGCAGGTGTAGCCAAAGAATTTGCTGATAGTATCAAAAAACACGACCCCTCGCTTCATGTTATTCTTGTCGGACTGACAACAAGTACTCTAGATCAACTTACTAATACATGGAATCCGCGAATTAAACAGGCGTTTCAGAATGACACATGCGGCACAAATCACACTATACCATGCTACGATTCCATAAGTATCCATCCGTATATAAGACATGGCTATTCAAATCCGGATGATTGGCTTATTCCGACCCAATATCCACCAAATCCCAACGCTCTGTACACGTATCCGCACGTCCCGGACTTCTCACTATCTACTCTGATGCCGCTCATCCAGTACCGTCGACAAATATTTATTGATTCAACGCTCCAGAAGGCAATCGATATCGTGTGTCCCTACTCTGTGAGAACCGATAGCTACAAATGGACGCACTGCACATCGCCCTCTGAAGTCAATCTCACGAACTACCGCGGGGTCGGAAACGAAAAATACAAAGGAATAAGTATCCATACGTATTTTAAAGACGGAATACAGTATTTCCGTGAAATTCTCATCAGCAACGATTCTCCTCCCAAGGTCTACCAGCGGGACTGTCCCGTACATCCCCAAACCGGCATCAATTGCTCCTCTTCTTCGTGGCATGATATGACAAATACATTGTACTACGTAAAAAACGGGACAAACATGTTTGATTTCACTGACTATGACGCAGTGGTGTATGCAGACAACCAGAATCACCAGTGGATCCGTGAAACATTCGTCAACGGAACCACTTCTTTTTTCCAGAGAACCTGTACATTTATCAATGGGAGCATATCAGACTGCGGAGATTGGCTGGAAACAAATGCTTTTCAGGCGGCTGTAAAAGGAGTAGCTCAATCGATTACCTCAGCGTATGTACCGTGTCCTACGTGTTATAATAATTATGCGAAGAATACATGGGGCTATACGCTTCAGGAAACGTTTCTTCTGGATAATGGCAGCCAAGGGTACGAACGTTTCTGTGCTTACAACAGGGTAAATAATACGTTCTCTTGTCCTCCCGGATTTTCCGGACCGCATCCGGGGTTTAGCAAATTTTTGACTCCCTTTGACGGCATTGATGACGAGAAATACGCTGATATTGCCCGTACCATACTCTATTCTGACAATTCTAACCTCTACGATATGCCGCAGAATTTCCCCGGGATAGACGCTGTCTACGGGGTAAAGGAGAATGCTGATCATTATACATATACCGCAGATGCGCTTGGCATTAATCCGTCCCAATTGCAGATCACAGAGTGGCATAATAATTGCTGGAGCACCCTTTGTGATTACAGCGTTCTTTCGGTAGAAGAAGCATTCTATATAGGAGAAAATATTTTCCAGATGGCGAAACTTGGTATACCCTCGGCGGTATTTCATGATATTACTGAAGCAGGAGCTGAAAAGCAAAACTGTTCTTTCTTCAAACAGCAAAATGCTACCAGTTACACGTTTCGGCCGTCGGGCCAAAGCTTTGCCCTCACATCGGTAGCTGCCGGCGGAGAAATGGCTGATGCAACAGTACATAACAATAGCTCCATCCAGCCAACGCCTATACCGACAATTTTTCGATGCCCGCCAAAAAGCCCTGATTGTATGTCGGGCGGGTACTCAATTGACCCGGTAAATGTTTTTCCTGTGGTATCAGAAGACAGGCAAAAACTTTATGTTTTTGCGTACAACAGAGATACGAATTCTCAGGAGATTCAGCTTAATTTCAACAATCAATCCCAGTACCGTATCCAGCATGGTGCCACCTATGATGTCAAAACCCTCGACGGACAGGGGAAATTCACCAATAAGGATTTTATAATAAGAGAAGAGACTAATCAGCCGTTATCCGATTCTGCCACGCTGACGGTTACCGCCCCTCCTGTCTCCATCGTCCGGTACAGCCTGCCGTTGGTTTTTATCAGCGGGGACGCAAATATGGACGGGAAGGCAGACGGACTGGATTATACTATCTGGCTTTCCCATTACGGCCAACCAGCCACTATGGGTTCGCAGGAGGGGGATTTTAACAATAACGGGACAGTAGACGGAATGGATTACGTCATATGGGTAAATAACTATACTCTGTAAAGAACTATGCTTTAGTATGTGCTCATTTCTAAATATATGATGCGGGAACTCTACAACAATCTTCGAGGGGTATGTCTGTTCCTTTTTGTTGTTTGCTCCCTATTTGTTTTTGGTAAAACAGGTATCGTGACCTATCAAACAAAAGTCCAAGCCCAGATCCCCAACAGCATCTATGTGAAACCTGCCCAAGCTTCTCTTCCACCCGATGTTACGTTGGCAGTCAGGTTAAATTCCGGAGTCAACAGCATCGCCTTTGCGCGTGTTGAGATTATTTTTGATCAGACACTTTTGCAGATGACTTCAAACGCTATCTATCCGTCTCCCGCGCCGTTAAAAACGCTGATATATGTCACCGCTACAAGTTCAGCCAATATAACCGGTAAATTTATTGCAGTTGTAGCTCTCGCAAACGAAGATAAGGATAATGCGCCGGCCGGTGATTTTGAAATTATGCAGTTTCCTTTTAAGACGATTTCCCCGCAGCTTCATCAGACTGCACAACTATCGTTTGTCCAAAATGGAATACAAATTGTCACTATGGATCAAACTCTGTTGCCGGTTACGGCCTACCCAGCATCCTTAACGCTCAATGATATTCCCACCCCTACAGTGCTTCCCCGGATGGATACTCCAGTCGGCGCCTGTTCAACGGATAACAAACAATCATTTACCTGGACCGGTCAACTAGGGGCAACTGACTACTGGGTGCAGTCATGGAATGAGATGCCAACTCCCACCTGGTATCAAAACGGATGGATGGGCGGACCGAGTACGGCTGTTTCATATACTGATCCCGGGCATACGATCTATACAAAGGTGGCCTGGACCAATGATCCTTCATTTGCTACTGTTTCTGAATTCTCAAGTACTGCGAGTGCGTACTGTCCTGCTCCCACTCCTACGTTAACGCCGACTCCGATACTCACTTTGACTCCCACGCCGACACCGACTCCAATCCTGACGCCGACACCGACTCCTCCTTCTACGACAACACCAACATGGACGCCAACGCCGACCGCGCTTCCCACACCAATTCCTACTCCAGTTCCTCTTGCCCAACCGATTGCTACCTATAGGTATCTTACATCCTTTTCTGTCAGGATAAACTGGACGAGTGTCCCGGGAGCTGATGCCTATTTATTCCAAACATCTTCAAGCACTATAAAAAATATCACCGATGGAGGGTATCTGTGTACCTTGGGGACAGGAAGCAGCGGGACAGTCTGTATGGGCAGTGACGGGGTAACCGGGATTCCCACCACCAACGGCTGGACTGCGCAACTGTACTCAGATATCAGCGGATTGACGTGCGCTACCGGGTATTATGTTCATGTAAAAGCAGGAGTTACCGGTACCCAGAACTCCGGCATCTGGTCGGAGGATCTCACGTTTACCACCCTCCCGTGTCCTTCACCGACTCCAACCATTATTCCGACTCCAACTCCTACAAATACACCGACTCCAATCCCAACGTCAACCCCCACTCATACGCCGACCCCAATCCTGACGTCGACTCCAACCCACATACCTACTCCCACCATGACATCGGCTTCAACTCCTACTCGGACTCCGACGCCAACTCTTCTGTCAACGCCGACAAAAACTCCTACTCCGACGCCACCTTCTGACAGTCTGACAAAAACACCCACTCCGTCGTTCAGGATAACCCCGACAAAAACTCCTACGCATATTCCGACCAAAACCCCAACACCAATCCGTACTCTTACCCCCACACAACCACCTTCTTTTCCCATCGGTGATGCAAACCATGACGGAAAAGTGAATGAAGATGACTATACAATCTGGTATGATCACTTCAACAGTACAACGACTGCCGGAGCGCGTGACGGAGACTTTGACAAAAACGGGAAAGTCGACGGCGTAGATTATGTCCTGTGGCTTTTACACTATGGAACCTAAATCTTCGACAAATCAAAAGAGCAACGGGTCTTCTACACATCCATCTCACGCAGGGAAGGGAGATGCAGTTATTGTCCACGGACTTCCGGAGTTCTGGATTACGAAACTCCTGAGACGTCTGCCCAAAAAAACATGGCTGTATGGTGCCATTATCTTGTTTGTTTCGTTTAATATTCTCCTTGGCTATGAGATACAAAACCCGCAAATACTCCGCTCCAAAGCAGCAGTAGGGCAGGCAATGATTTCCATAAAACCAAGCCAGCGGGTTCTTTTAGGAGACGGTGTATTTCAGCTATGGTTGACTGTTGATCAACCGGTTGCGTTTACCCGCATGGAGCTGGCATTCAATCCGGCAACACTCAAACTCACCCAAGAAGTCAGCTGGATACATCCATCCCTCAATCGGAAAATTATGATGACCGCTATGAACCAGGCCAATGCCACAGGGGAAATTGCACTTGCCGTCGGGCTGGATCCAACTCGCAAAGCACATGCTCCGACAGGAACGTTTCAACTGGCAGAATTTCACCTCGCTCCAAACACCACTGCGCAGAATGTAACGACGACGATTGCATTTACTGCCTCTGCTTTACAGATCATTGGTTCCAACGGTATTCCCATGAACGTGATCAGCAAAGAAGCAGGGGTGACACTTAACCCTGTTTCAACAGTAACACCAATGGCAGTAACGGGTACGCCGGTTCCTACCAGGACTCCCACACCCACCAGAAAACCAGAGAGTTCTCCAGTACCGACTAAATCGCCAACACAAATTTTAACTCCCACAAAACGTCCTACCAATACTCCTACACCCACTAGAAAAACAGAAAGTATTCCGATAACGAACTAAAGAGTGTTCGATGATCTCCCTGTCTTCTATTTGCTACGTAAATCCCGTACAATCATATCTATTGGGAGTGAATATGGAAGATATTCTTGTTGTCGATCATCTGACAAAACAATTTGGAGATTTTACCGCAGTGGACGGGATTTCTTTTCGCGTGGCAAAAGGGGAGATCGTCGGACTTCTGGGGCCAAACGGCGCAGGAAAAACCACGACGATCTCCATGATTATGGGTTTTACCCTCCCTACGGCAGGGAGAGTTGAGGTGTTCGGAAAAGAATTTGCTACAAACAGGCAGGAAATTCTGGCGCGCACCAATTATGCGTCTGCGTATACCAAAATTCCGTATCGACTGACTGTATGGCAGTATCTTTTCATGTTTAGCCTTCTTTATGATGTAGCCAAACCGAAAGATAAAATCAGATCCCTTTTGAAGAC
>DPYI01000015.1 GCA_003545435.1 Patescibacteria group bacterium
GTAGGAGCAAATCCAAACCTCTGCACAAACTGTATGATAAAATCGAGAAGTTGGCGCTCTCTGGGATACAGTGTTGCAGGCATGCTAGTGTCCACATGCCGATTCGCGTCCTCGCGAAGCGACATAGGTGGCCTCTGCACCCGCCAGCAAATGCTCTTTTGCGCCGTCTACCTGCCTCGCCGGCAAGGCGGGCGAATAGTAGGGAACAGGCGAAAAGTAAATTGCGGCGGGTAGTACGTTATATAATATAACCGAAAATAATGTAAACTATGTGTAAGTATTCCAAATACTAACCAAACTGTCAATCTCTCAAAGAGCATACAACACTATCAATTTCCGAAAACACATGGATCATAAAAAATTTCATCTTCACTCATCATTTCAACCGGCAGGAGACCAACCTGAAGCAATTGCCAAACTTCTTGTGGGAATTCGGAGCAGAAAAAAAGAACAGGTTTTGTTGGGAGTAACCGGAAGCGGAAAAACATATACAATGGCTCAGCTGATAGCTAAAGTCAACCGCCCGACCCTCATCATCTCTCACAATAAGACGCTGGCAGCCCAGCTCTATCAGGAATTCCGTGATTTTTTCCCTGACAATGCGGTATCGTATTTCGTTTCATACTACGATTACTATCAGCCTGAAGCGTATATCCCGCAAACCGATACATATATAGAGAAAGAAACGGACATTAATGAAGATATCGATACGTTGCGCTTGGCAGCAACCGCAAATCTTCTCACGCGTCCTGACACAATCGTGGTAGCCTCCGTATCCTGTATCTACAATATCGGATCTCCGCGGGAGTATGGAAAATTTGTACTGGAACTTCGAACAGGAGTAAAAATTCCAAGGGAGGCAATCATCGATCGTTTGGTGGATCTGCAGTACGTGCGGAATGATTGGGGATTTACCAGGGGAACGTTTCGTATACGGGGTAATGCAATTGACATATATCCATCGTACGATGATGTGGGAATCCGGATGGAACTTTCCAGTGATGAACTTATTGAGATGAGCCGCATTAATGTATTAACAGGGGATACAATCGAGTCTGTTTCCCAAATAGTGATATATCCTTCTAAACACTATATGACCGACCCAAAAAGCTATACGGAAGTATTTAGAACTATCCAGCAGGATCTGGAAAAACAGGTCGGTCGATTTCGATCACAGGGAAAATTACTGGAAGCCCAGCGCATAGAGCAACGGGTTAATCATGATCTTGAAATGATTCAGGAGGTTGGGTATGTCAATGGTATCGAGAATTACTCCCGCTATTTTGATAAACGAAGCCCTGGAGATCCTCCGTATACATTATTTGATTATTTTAAGGAATCCATGGAACGTTTTTATCCAAATAATTCACAGGATTTCCTGTTATTTATAGATGAATCCCATATGACCATACCCCAAATCAGGGGAATGTACAACGGCGACCGGTCAAGAAAACAAACCCTTATAGATTTTGGGTTCCGTCTGCCCTCAGCACTGGACAACAGGCCCCTTATGTTTGATGAATTCCTGCGCAGGATCCCGCAAACAATTTATGTATCAGCAACCCCCGACGAATGGGAATTGATGCGAGCGCACGGATCGGCGAGCATCATCCCGAGCGCATCCGAGGGATCCCAACCGGATCCTTGGATCAAAACCGATGATGGTAATAGCGGTATTGTTGAGCAGTTAGTTCGTCCCACCGGACTGGTGGATCCTATTATTTCTGTTCGCTCGATGAAGGGACAAATCGACGATCTGATCCGGGAAATTCAAAAAAGAATTCTTCGGAAAGAACGGATACTCGTGACAACGCTGACCAAGCGCATGGCCGAAGATCTGGCAGACTATTTGAAAAAACTCAATATTAAGGTTCAATACCTTCATGCTGATGTCCTGACGCTGGATAGAACAGACAGGCTTGCATCGTTACGGCGCGGAGAATTTGATGTGATTGTCGGCGTGAACCTCCTTCGGGAAGGTTTAGATCTACCGGAAGTGTCGCTTGTTGCGATACTGGATGCTGACAAAGAAGGGTTCCTGCGAAGCAGAACCAGTCTCATCCAAACCATGGGAAGGGCAGCGCGGCATATAAAAGGGGAAGTCATACTCTACGCAGATACCATGACCCAATCCATAGAAAAGGCAATCGCAGAAGTGACACGAAGACGCGATATTCAGCTTATGTATAACAAAAAACACCATATCACTCCGCAAAGCATTGAAAAACCTATAAGAAGCGCTCTCATAGATTCTTCAAAAACCAAAAAGCCGCAAGAAACAGTGTTCGATATCCTCGGCATGCCTGAGGAAAAATTTGACAGCCTCACTCCGAAAGACAAAAAATTGTTACTGAAAAGACTGTGTGTGGAAATGGGAAAAGCAAGCCGCGATCTCAACTTTGAACATGCCGCTCAAATACGGGATACGATCGCTAAAATCTCATAGACAATACGTCTCAAATTTGTATAATAGGGGGATGCCGCGGGGAAGATCCGGGGGATTTTTGTATGGAAAATTCAACCATTATTATTAAAGGTGCTCGGCAACATAATTTAAAGAATATCTCATTGGAGCTGCCGAAAAACAAACTTATAGTCTTTACCGGCGTTTCAGGATCCGGTAAATCNNCTTTCCTCCTATGCCCGGCAATTTTTAGGAATTATGGACAAGCCTGACGTAGACAGCATTGTCGGGCTGTCTCCAGCCATTTCCATTGACCAGAAGTCAACGTCCCACAACCCGAGGTCCACCGTCGGAACGATAACGGAAATCTATGATCACCTGCGCCTTCTGTACGCCCGTATCGGACATCCGCATTGTCCCGAGTGCAGGAGAGAAATTGCAAAGCTTTCCACTGATCAGATAGTCGGCCTTATTCTGGAAAAAGGGAATGAATACCTGTCTCACAGGACCCGTCACGCGTGGCGTTTTTTAATTCTTTCCCCGGTTGTGAGGGACCGGAAAGGAGAATTTACAGGACTTTTGGATAACCTAAAGTCAAAAGGCTACCGGCAGATACGGATAGACGGAAGGGTCAGCGATATACATGACAGTATTGTTCTTATCAAAACAAACAAGCACTCAATCGATGTGGTAGTCGATTCAATGAGCGTGGACAAAAAACAGCTGAAAGACACAAAAGCATTGGAAACTCTCAAAACAAGAATTACAGAAGGAGTAGAGCAGTCTCTTGAACTGTCGTCGGGACTGGTTTACGTAGGAACAATCGAAGACCCGGGGTTTCACCTCCCTGATAAACCAAAAAAGATAGAGGACTCACTCTATTCGGAACAATTTTCCTGCCCTGTGTGCGGAATCTCCATGCCGGAGATCGAACCCCGGACGTTCTCCTTTAATTCTCCTCATGGAGCATGTCCGACCTGCAGCGGTATCGGGACCATTTCGTCCATTGATCCTCAATTAGCAACAAATTCTTTCCTTTCTCTATCCGAAGGAGGAATCCTCCCTTTCTCAAAAATGTTTTTCCATGACACGTGGTTTTCAAGAGTTGTCCAGTATGTATGTGAAACACATGGCATTGACATGAAAATGCCTTTAGGAAAACTTGCGAAAGATAAGCTGGATATCCTTCTTTTTGGGACAGGAGACCGGGTATACGAGGTGGGAGGGACAAATCGTTTTGGAGAAGAAACGGTCATCCATGAAACTTTTCCGGGGTTTATCAATGAATTAAAAAAACGGTACAGGGAGACTCAGTCAGATTTTGTCCGGAATGAAATTGAGAAATACATGCGGTCGGAAGTGTGTCCGACATGCCTTGGAGCACGGCTGAAGAAAGAAAGTCTCACGGTCACTGTCGATAATTTTGCCATCCATGAGGTAACGAAACTGTCCATATCTGATGCGGTTTCATGGTTTTCAGTACTTCTTGAGGAAGGGACATCTATCCTTACCAAAACCGAAATGACGATCGGGAAGCCCATTTTGAGGGAAATCATAAGCCGGCTTCATTTCCTGAAAAACGTAGGATTGGAATATCTCCAGTTAGACAGAGGATCCTCAACTCTCTCGGGCGGGGAAGCCCAGAGAATCAGGCTTGCTTCACAAATCGGTTCAGGATTATCCGGAGTTTTATATATTCTGGATGAACCGTCTATCGGACTGCATCAGCGCGACAATAAAAAGCTTATCCGGACGCTCTCGTATCTGCGCGATATAGGGAACACCGTCATCGTGGTTGAACATGACCGCGAGATGATGATGGAAAGTGATCATCTGGTAGATTTCGGACCGGGTGCAGGAGACAGAGGGGGCATGATTGTAGTCCAGGGAACGCCTTTGGCGGTTATTGCAGATACCCACTCAATAACAGGGGCATATCTTTCAGGAAAAAAAAGAATTTCCAGATCCTCTGTAATGGTACACTATCAGAAAAACAAAGAGCAACAATACTTTACCATCACCGGATGCAGGCAGAATAACCTAAAAAATATTTCCGCGACATTTCCCTTGGGCACATTCATCTGTATTACCGGCGTTTCCGGAAGCGGAAAATCATCCCTTATTGTTGATACGCTGTATGGAGCACTTGCTCAGCATTGTTTCCCGACCAGTAAAGTAGTACCGGGAACATTTACGAGCATCCAGGGATTAGAGAATATTGATAAAGTGATTCTCATTGATCAGTCGCCCATAGGAAGGACGCCGAGAAGCAATCCAGCTACCTATACCGGACTTTTTACCTATATCCGCGATCTTTTCTCCATGCTCTCCGATGCTAGATCCAGAGGATTCACAAGCGGAAGATTTTCCTTTAATGTGAGAGGCGGACGGTGTGAAGCCTGTGAAGGGGAGGGACAAAAAAAGATTGAAATGCAATTTCTCTCCGACATATATGTGACCTGCGATGTCTGTAAAGGCACGCGATATAATAATGAGACGCTGGAAGTGACATATAAAGAGAAAAATATCGCTCACATACTCGCTCTCACCGTGGATGAAGGACTTTCAGTATTTGAAAATCATGCGGCTCTGCGGGAGAAATTGCAGACGCTTCATGACGTAGGACTGGGGTATATGCATCTTGGGCAACCCGCCACCACATTATCCGGCGGAGAAGCCCAGCGGGTAAAACTTGCAACGGAATTGTCCAGGCGTTCTACAGGAAAAACCGTGTACATCCTTGATGAACCGACGACCGGTCTTCATTTTCAGGATTTAGAGAAACTTATAACCGTATTTGAATGTTTGATTCAGAGCGGAAATACTGTTATTGTAGTTGAGCATAACCTTGATGTCATAAAAAATGCAGATTGGATTATAGACATGGGTCCGGCGGGAGGAGACCGGGGGGGATATATTATTGCTGTTGGAACGCCGTCAGATATTGCAAAAAATAAAAAGTCTTATACGGGAATGTATTTATAACTTGCTTTGGCAATTTACATGTCTTACGCAGACTGTCATCGCGAGGATCCCGACGTCACGTCGGGAGACGAAGCGATCTTTATAATAAAGTGAATCAATGTGTTCTGCGTAAGTCCCGCAATTTAATTGAATGTGAAAAAAATTATTCTATTATTATTCATATTTTTTTTTGTCACACGCTCCCTCGCCGATGCGGCGGATTTTTCCGCTGATTATGACATTGACTATGCTGTATCCCCGGCCGGATCGACTATTGTCACCCAAAAGGTAGCTCTCACAAATAATAAAACACATTTGTACCCAAAGAAATACGCTATCACAATCGATACGGTCAACATTAAAAATGTCATTGCGTATGACAATAAGGGGATGATAACCCCAGTTATTTCCCAAAAAGACGGGAAAACGGAAATATCCCTATCATTTAATGAACAGGTCGTGGGAATGGGAAAAACATTACCGTTTGAACTCCGCTATGATCAGGGCGATATAGCGGATAAACACGGAAACATATGGGAAGTGAATATTCCCGGAATAGAAAATGATCCTACCATAGGAACATATACGGTCAATCTGAGGACGCCTACGAGTTTTGGGACGAATGCATATACTAAGCCGATACCTTCCTCAGGGAGAAAATGGGTGAAAAATCAGATGATTCAGGGAGGAATCAGTACTGCATACGGGACTAAGCAGGAATTTACCGCTGAATTATCCTATGATCTGGAAAATGCGAAATTAACGGATGCTCTCTACGAGATTGCCCTTCCTCCTGATACTGCATTCCAGAAAATTCAGATTCAATCAATTGATCCCAAACCAAAAGACACGCAATTGGATTCTGACGGGAATTGGATAGCGACATTTGAACTGAAAGGAAGTCAAAAACTCCGGGTTGTAGCTAAACTTGCGATCACAACCTATGTGAATCCGCGCCAGGACTTTCAAACAAAGGAAATTACTCCGTCGGAGTATTTGAAATCAAAACCTTTTTGGGAAACAGAAGATCCGGTCATCAAAAAAATAGCTTCCCGGTACAAAACTCCGCGGGAAATTTTTGACTTTGTCACTTCAACCCTCTCGTATAATTATGAAAGGACAAAAGATCCGTTCAGACGATATGGGGCAAAAGATACGCTGAAAAATCCGAACGACGCTCTCTGTTCGGAGTTTACGGATCTTTTTATTGCTCTTGCAAGATCTGCAGGCATTCCTGCGCGTGAGGCAGTGGGATATGCCTATACGACCAATACAAAGCTTCGCCCTATTACAACATATGGCGATATTCTTCATTCCTGGCCGGAATATTATGATGAAAATCTAAAACTTTGGATTCCTGTTGATCCCACATGGACCAAAACAACCAAAGGAGTTGATTATTTCGACATATTGGATTTCAACCATATTGCGTTTGTTATCCATGGGATAGAGAGCGACTATCCGTATCCTGCCGGGTCATTTAAACAGGGCACAATTCCCAAAAAAAATGTAACCGTCGCGTTTGCGGAAAAATCCATTCAGACACAAAAAGAGTCCCTGACAACTTCCATATCCATTCCGGACACCATATCCGTAGGGTCAATGCTGGACGGAACGGTAACGGTCCAGAACACCTCCGGCTCATCAGTAGATAATGTAACGATCTCTGTGTATTCAGAACCATATCCTTTTACCATTACAAAAAAAGAGGCCTATGTTCCTCCGTACGGGATAATCACCATACCGCTTTCTATCCAGACAACCGGACTTATGCCGAACGGGAACGGTAAAATAACCGTCACAACCAACGGAGAGTTGTCAACCGCGTATTATTCTTTAACTCCGCGCTGGACACTTCTTATTCCTATAGCGTTGGTGATTATCGGATTCCTGCTGTTTCTATGGACACTCTTCAGAAAACAATAAAAACTCTCCCGCATAGTCCCGGCGTCTATCTTTTCAAAGACATCAACGATACGGTTATCTATGTAGGAAAAGCACGGGATCTGTATAAACGCGTCCATCACTATTTTTTGGAATCTTCACGGGTTTTACCCAAAACCCAACAGCTTGTCTCTCATATCCGTTCCTTACGCGTCTCACGGGTAGCAACTGAATTTGAAGCCCTTCTTTTGGAGGCAAAGTGTATCCGTTTCTATTCCCCGAAATATAACAGTGTTGCAAAGGACGATAAAAGTCCGATATATATTCACATTCCAAAAAATGTACCTTTACCAACTGTTCAAGTATCCAGAAAACCAAAAAGCGCTGATGCGACCGGTCCGTATTATTTCGGACCGTTTGCTACCAAAAGAACTGCGATCTATATCCTGAGAACTCTCAGACGATCCATACCGTTTTGCCAGCAAAAAATACAAAACGGACACCCTTGCTTTTACACGCATCTTGGACTTTGCAATCCATGCCCTTCCGTCATAGCAAAAATGCCGGAAGAAAACCAAAAAAAGATGCGTATCAAAACATATACTACCCAGATCAAAAGACTCCGCTGGATACTATCCGGACAAACGAAAAAAACAATCCAATCCCTTCAAAAAGAGATGCGAGAGTTGTCCCGGCAGCAAAAATTTGAGCAGGCAGGAATTTTGCGGGATCAGATTCAGGCTCTCATTGCCATCATCAACAACCGGTATGACCCATTTCTCTTTGAAGAGAAAGATATGCTTGAGAGAGCGCCTGCTGAACAAACACAAAGCCTTTTGGGGGTGTTGAAGCCATTTTTCCCCATGCTGGTATCGCTGACCCGCATAGAATGCTATGACATATCTACGATGCAGGGAACGTCTTCGGTAGGATACATGGTAGTATTTCTTGACGGTATCCCCAATACGGATCAGTACCGGAAGTTTAAAATGAAAGGGACGGAAAAGATGCCGGATACGGCAATGATGGAAGAGATGATACGCCGCCGTTTCCATCATGCCGAATGGGATTTCCCAACTCTTATTGTCGTTGATGGAGGAAAAGCACAGGTTGCCTGCATACATACCCTTCTTCAGTCAAAAAAAATCTTCGTTCCCATTATCGGCCTGTCAAAACGGTTTGAACAGATTGTGATACAAACAAAAGACGGATTTCATATTGAAACTATCCCGTTCTCATCCCACGGGTTGCAGCTTTTGCAGCACATCCGAGATGAAGCACACCGTTTTGCCATTTCCTACCATAAAAAGTTGCGGAAGCGTGCATTTGCTCCCCATATCAGAGATTTGGTATGATAGATTCTATGAAGTACCTACTACGGTGTTTTCTTTTTAATGCGTTTGCTCTCTGGCTTACTTCCCAGATTATGCCGGGGATTATAGTAAGCGGCGGATGGCAGGGGATGCTGTGTACGGCATTGATCTTAAGTCTTCTTATGCTGATTGTTCAACCGCTTTTAAAAATCTTATTTATCCCCATCAACATCATGACGTTTGGCCTTTTATCCTGGGCAGTGAATGTTATTGTGGTGTATCTTTTGACGTTTTTGGCTCCCGGAGTCCTTATTTCCCCATGGGACTTCCCTGGATTTTCTTCCTACGGATTTGTTATTCCAGGCTTTCACATTTCCTACATACTATCTTTGATGGGTATAACAATTGCTCTTACGGTTATAACAAATATCCTGCATACTATAAGCGAGCACTGACAACTATTTATGATTCAGAAAGAACGAAAAAACCGAATTGTCTGTGTAGGAGGCGGTACAGGAACGTTTGTGACGCTTAAAGGTCTCAAATCCTATAGCCAGCATTTGTCTGCAATCGTCTCCATGAGCGATTCAGGCGGAAGCAACAAGAGGATTCGGGATGAATTCGGCCTGTTACCGACATCTGACTTACGACAATGCATTGTAGCCCTCTCCGATGAAAACGGAGGAGCGGGGACATTGCGGAAATTGTTCATGTACAGGTTTGAAAAAGGCAGAGGAATAAGAGGTATGACGTTTGGGAATCTTTTTATGGCAGCATTGGCTGATATTGTCGGATCCCAAAAAGAGGCTATAGAGCAAACGAGCAAGATTTTACGGATCCGGGGATCAGTCATACCGGTTTCATTCACTGACACAAATCTTGTGGCAACCTACGAGGACGGCACAGTTGAACGCGAGGAGCATTTTATCGACGAACCAAGACATGACGGAACGCTGAAGATTACCAACATCTCCCTTTCTCCTCCCGCCAAGTCAAATCCTAAGGCCGTGGAAGAAATCCTGAAGGCTGATCTTATTGTCATAGGCCCCGGAGATGTATATACCAGTATACTTCCGAATCTCATTATCAGAGGCATTACCGAAAGCTTAAAAAAGACAAAAGCTAAAATCGTCTACGTTCTCAATCTTATGACAAAATACGGACAAACATATAATTTTTCTGCACTCGATCACATTGAAGCAATAGAATCATACCTCGGTCCCCGCATCCACACGGTACTGGTCAATACGAGTAAAATTCCTGACTATGCTCTTGAAGTATATGCTAAATATCACGAATTTCCGGTTCTTGACGATCTTACAGACACATATCACTGGAAAGTCATTCGGTCTGACCTTATCAGCTCACACATAGTGAGAAAATCACATACTGATACGCTTGTCCGTAGCCTTATTCGCCATGACAGTGATAAACTGGCAGCAGTACTCATGCAGTGTATATGGAGGGATAACCTATGAAATCGGTATTTTTAGCTATTCAGCTTTTCATCGCAATTACTCTCATCGGTCTTATCCTTATGCAGACCAGTAAAGGCGGTCTTCAGACGCAGATGGGAGGAGCTGATTTTTACCGGACCAAACGGGGAGCTGAAAAAATTGTTTTTACTCTCACCATGCTTGCAGCGTCGCTTTTTTTTCTTATGACCATCATCAACGTCTTTCTTGTTAAATAAACAGGGCACCAAGAGATGTATGTCGTTTCTCAAACGCAGCAGGTTCTATTATTGGTTTTTCCAGGAGCTTGGAAAAAAATATAAGCGGCAAATCATATTCGGATTGGTCATCGGCAGCATAACAATAGTTGCCATACAGAACTTCTTTCTTCCGTTTTACAGATCAAAAGCAAAAAAAACTGAGTATATCGGTGTCGTCGGAGATTATACGGTTTGGTCAGTACCTCAAAGCATCCTGGGACAAATTAGTTATGGACTTACCCAGCAGGATGAATCGGGAAACATTTCTCCGGGTCTTGCTTCCTCATGGGAAGCTACCGACAGCGGAAAAAAATATATTTTTCAGATAAACACCAATATTTTGTGGCATGACCAAACAAAAGTGTCTCTGTCGGACATTAACTACAATATTAAGGATGTTACCGTAACCAGACAGCCTCCCAATACGATTACGTACCAAATCCCGATGCCGTACAGTCCATTCTTAACCGTTGTATCAAAACCGATTTTCAAAAAAGGACTGGTTGGGTATGGACCGTATTTTGTTTCCGGCCTTCTTTTTAAAGGCGGTACGTTTCTGTCATTAACGCTCTCTTCCAAAAATCCTCTTATACCGAACAAAATGTATAAATTTTATAAAACCGAAACTCAGGCACTCCTTGCGTATAAGCAGGGAGAAATCGACCGCATTGAGGGGTTGCTCTCCCGGGACGAAACGATGTCAAAATGGAAAAATACAAACGTAACCAGTAACATCAATTACGACCGGATGGTTACGATTTTTTTTAATGTGAAAGATCCTCTGCTTTCAGAAAAATCCCTCCGCCAGTCTCTTGCCTATGCCATACCGGATCTTCAGGAAGAACGCGCATATTCGCCTATCGGAAAAACTTCCTGGGCTTATTCCGATTCCGTAAAACAGTATGCGTATGATACCGTGCAGGCCAAAAAACTTTTTGAATCGTCAAAAATGTCCACGTCGTCCGCCTCTCTTACTCTCTATACGTTCTCGCCGTACCTGAAGATCGCCCAAACAATTGCGAAAAGCTGGACGGATCTTGGTATTAAAACAGATGTCAAAGTGGAAAATACGCTCCCTCCGTCATACCAGGCGCTTCTTACGGCCAGGGATATTCCGAAAGATCCTGACCAATATGCATTCTGGCATTCAACGCAGAATTTTACAAATATCACGAATTACTCAAATGCAAAAATCGATAAGCTCCTCGAGGACGGAAGGGCAGAAATTGACCATGAAAAACGTCTGGAAATTTACGCGGATTTTCAAAAACGTCTCGTCGACGAGGCTCCTGCAATATTCCTCTACTACCCCAAAACCTACAGCATTGAGAGGAAAAAATAATTCTACCGTGAGGTTTTCAACCACTTGACGCTCCCTAGATTCGGACCTAGACGTACATCTCTCCCGTACAAGGCTGAGGAGCTTGGAGTCGGACCAAGATTCACAGCTCCAAAGGCTGGTGTCCTACCATTAGACGACTCCTCAGCACTGTACGGGACCTTGCGCCGGCAGACGCATGCTAGGTACCGAGCTTTGCCCTGGTATCATGGTGTTACCGCTACACCACCCGGCAATAGTATAATTGTAGTGATTAAAGCCCCATATTACAATATGATTTATAATACACTATCCCCTTATATTCATTGTCAAAATACGTTACAATAATCCAGAGGTCACTTAGCTGGAGCTGGCTAGAGCGCCTAGAATGGGACGATTAGCTCAATGGTAGAGCACTTCGTTTACACCCGCCTGCCAAAGCGGGGTCGGTTAGCTCAATGGTAGAGCACTTCGTTTACATCGAAGGGGTTAGAGGTTCGAGTCCTCTACCGACCACAAGCGGCGGGCAGGTCGAAGGGGTTAGGGGTTCGAATCCCTTATCGTCCACCATTTCCATTTTGGTGAACGTTTACAAAAAAATTCGAACCTTTTTTAAAAATTGTTAACGCATTGCGTCAGCTCCTCGCTCGCCCCGCTACGGCGGGACTTCGCTTCGTCGCTATTCGCGTTCGGCGCGGCGCCCCCACCCGCCGCGCCTCCGAAAACTGTCGGCTTGAATCCGTTTAAGAAAAACGCAAAAATTTTAAAGAACTTTTTCAATGTCCTATAACTTAAATGGCGCGCCTGTTGAAACCAGTTAGGATTGCTCCCTTCTGCAAGCGCGCCATTAAAAAAGCAATCCGTCAAAACTGGTTTCATTTTTTAATATACAAAGTTTTAGTATCAATTGCAATTGCCTTGTATATATTGAATAATAGTATTAGGAAATAATTTTAATTCAGTTATAAGATATGTTTACAGAATATGCTACTAAAATCCGAGGCGCTAACGAGAGAGAGAGAGAGTAAAAAGCCTGCTCAAAACGGAAGTGTTCTAATCGTTGCCCTGTTAATAATTGTAGGAATTATTGGTAGTGGTTTTGTCGCCTACAAAATTTTTCGTCCAACCTCACCCAAGCCTTCTTCAAAAACTGAAATAAGGAATACACCAACTCTAACGCCTTCAGTCGAGAATCAACCTTTACCACAAGATGAAACGGTAAAAAATAATTCCGATGATACGTCAGTTTTTAATGAGCAAACAGTTAAATGTTTAGGAGCTGATCGAAAATATTCTTATGTCACACAAGAAATCTGCAACACAAACAAAAACTACTGGGTCAAAATTCTTGGTTCTTTTCCAACTGATCCAGAGGAAATAATTAGATGTTTGGGGGCTGACGGCAAATATTCCAGTGTTCCAAGAATAACTTGCGAAGATACAAACAAATTTTGGGATACTCACAAACCAAGCTCTTCCTCAAATAATTCTTCAAATAGCCAATCAATTAGTAATTCAACATCTTTGGGTATTACTTCTACACCAACGCCAACACCAACTCCGACGCCAATTCCCTGGTATCTAGCTGGAGGTGCACCAACGCCCATAGCTGCCTACCAGCCTAAAGGTAGTACAAACTTAGCGACAAGCTATATCAACCTTGCTAATCCGGGAACATATAACGCTGCCCCTGGAATTGCACCTATATTCAACCAGGACAAAGGTTGGAGAGGTACAGGAACTCAATATTTATCAACTGGAATCACACCGACAAACGATCAAACATGGTCAACCATTGTAAAATTTACAGATTCAATAGCAAATACAAGCAAGGCTATATTAGGCGCCAGAGCAGCAGCCGGCGCACCAATTTGGGGATTCCAACCCTACTCAGTAGGATACTGGAGCGGAGGAAGCTTAACGGTTGGACCAAATATTAGTAGTGGTGTAATTGCAATATCAGGGAATACTGCATACCGTAATGGAATTGCAGAAACTGGAAATATTACAACGGGTGTTGGCACATTACCAACTATTTATCTATTAGCTTTTAACCAAAATAATACTCCAAACCTCATATGGTCCGGTCATCTAGCTGCAGCGGCTATTTATAATACGATTTTGACACCGGCTCAAGTGTTAGCCGTGACAAACGCCGTAAATGAACTAACCGTAATGTCTGGAGTAAAAGGAGTAATTAACAACCATATTTCATTAGGTAATGTGCTTCAGTATGAGCGTACCCAAACATGGTCGGTTGGTTGCACCCTGTCAAAATCATCAGCAGCCAGTAACGCAATAATTTTTTCCAATGTGCCAAATGATGGTGCATTTCCAGGCTATGAGTTATATGTCAGTCCTGCAGGGCTATTAAATGTTCGTTTAATTCATGCTGTTAGTACACCAGCTCCAAATGGTTCTATATGGGTAAAAGGAGCTACAAATATTGTTGATGGTAATACTCATAGAGTCTGGGCAACATATGATGGATCAAGTACTGCAGCAGGGGTTAAAATATATGTGGATGGCACACTTGAAACGATGACCACTTTGGAAGATACATTAGGAGCAACCATAGTTAATGCAGCTCAAAATTTTTATATAACCAGTCAGACCGGCTGGGACGATAGTTATTATTTTTCAGACGGCTGGATTAGAGATTTTGTGCTGGATAATGTAGTACGAGATGCTGTTTATGTGTCCGCAAACTCCGACCCCTATACAGTACCATTACCAGATCCAGGCACAAGACAGTTGTTGTTACGTTTTAATGAAGGAACAGGAACCACAGCCTCCGATACATCAGGAAATGGGTATAATGCGACGTTGACTAACTCTGCAACGTGGGCAATTTATTAATAACTAGCAACCTCCTTACATAGAATTGTGTGTATGGTGTAGTTTGTTGAGTGTCAGTTTTTCTTTTTGTTGTTGGCGGCTCCGCCGCCCCCGCCCCGTTGGGATCACAAAGCTAAAAAGGAGGGAAAGCGACAGAAAACCATCGAGGGAGTGCAGCCTTTCAAAGAGCGTTCCCGACTAACGCGATCCCGCAAAGATTTACTTTGTTTTAAAAGAAACCAGCGGGCGAGCCCATCGAGAGTCATCGCGCAGGGCGCTAAAATAAAAAAGCGCGAAGCGCTTTACCATAAGCGGGCGCGCAAGCCCTGATAAAACAGGAAGGGGTACAAATAAAGAAGGCGGGGGCGAAAAAGCGGATACCCCAGAACGCGCGAGCCTTAAAAGTCAGAACTAAAAATGAGCCCCGCCGCTGCGGGGCGAGGGACGCGCAGTAGGAACTTTTAGAAAAGTAAAACCGTTGTCGCAGGCGCCCCCTAGGGCGCCCAGCGCGCGATGAATGGGGTCGCCGCCAACAATTAATCGGGTGGGTGGGCTGAGACGGAATTAAGATAAACCTTTTTAAATTTCGGTCTTGTAGTCTTGTACTCTTCTACAATAGCAAAGTATCTACAGAGGGGCGGGGAAAAGAAAATCTGATGATTTCCACCGGAAAAGTTTTGGTTTCGTTCTTCCGTCAGATTGGCGAGAACCGAAAAATTGAAGCTAAATTCTCTGTGGAACCGGAAGTTTCCAGCTTGGGATCGGCCAATTTCCACCATTTTGGCCGATTCAATTTGTGGTAATATATGGGAACGGAGTTCCAAAAAATCGCGCGCGCAAAANNCTTTGAAATACGTTCGAATTTGTTCAAAAACGTTCACTTAATAAATTGAACTAATAAACGGGGACCTCCGATTTTACTCATTGCGTACAGACTTAAAATTGATTATGCTAATAGTAATAATATAACGCCAATGATGTAATGAACTTATAAATAAACATATTTTGATTAGATTGCTATGACAGACCAAACTCCGCAACAACCACAAATCAATGTTGAAGAATTTAGTAAAAAATCTCTTGAATTTTATGACCAGATTAAGGCGCAACTTGAGGCAGAATCGCCGAACAAGTATGTAGCAATAGACTATGAAACTTCAAGACATTGGATTGGAGAAACGGCCTCAGAGGCACTTACAAAAGCAAAAACAGACTTCCCACAAAAAATATTTTATCTTATACAGATAGGATCACCAACTACTTTCAGCATCCAGTCCATCAGAACAAATGATCTCTTTGGAAAGAAAAATTCCTATGATTTTAACTGGGCGCATTGACGAAAAGAACCAGTTATGGGTTTCAATGACAGTTGGAGGTCTTCATAGCAAACAGACAATAGAAGCACTGATTGATACAGGATTTAATGGCGAGTTACTTCTTCCTCTCCAAATAGCTATTCCTTTAGGACTTCAACTTGCAGGTGCAGCACCTTATCGCCTCGCAGATGGTTCAATTTCACAACAAATGTTATTTACTGCAAATATCGGTTGGGGTACCACTAGCCGTACCGCCACAGTAAATGTAGTTAATTCTGATACTGCGTTAATAGGCGGTGGGCTATTGCATGGATATATCCTTCTCGTTGATTTTCAAAAGAAACAACTCGTAATAAAAGAGCCCGGCGTAGATGAACCTTCCCCTTCACAACCACCGAGCAAAAAATCTAAATCGTCCACACTAAAAAAGAAAGGGGGAAAATGATACTAAACTGGATAAAATGCGGAGGTGATCAGTGGTGTGATTTTTTTAATCTCAATTTAAATCATTCGCACTTTGATAACATTGAGGGTGTATATATTATTTGGCACGGTGCGCCCAGAGCTGCAGTAGTATACGTGGGGCAAGGCAATATTCGAGATAGAATAGCCGCACACCGCACTGAATCGGCAATCCTACACTATCGAAATAATGGTTTATTTGTAACATGGGCTCAAGTTACAGATTCATCAAGAAATGGCGTAGAAAGATATCTTGCCAATACGTGGAATCCTTTGGTTGGCTCTCAATGTCCGTATGCTACCCCCATAGCTGTTAATTCTCCGTGGTAGATAAAAATAATGACAAGGAAGTCAATCTCCTCTATAATTACAGGTGGAAAGTTATCAGGAAACGATTGAGTTTCTCGCCGAGATGGCCGAGTGGTTCGACAGGCTCACCACTTCGCTAGATAATTGATAATGCTTTTTGACCATTTTGCTTGCCCTGAGCAAACGAAGTGTGTCGAAGGGCCGAGATGGCCGAGTCAGTCAAGGCGCATGTCTGAAAAACATGTTATATAGGTGCAATTCCTATTCTCGGCACCGCGTTTAACGCGGTGCTAGTGCGTTTTACGCACCACCGACTATGTTTTATGTTTATGTTCTCTATAGTTTAAAAGATAAAAAACTTTACATCGGATCAACACCTGATCTTCGAAAGAGATTACATAAACATCTAACTGGATATGTTTTATCAACAAAGAATCGTCAACCTTTAAAACTTATTTATTATGAAGCATATATTCTAGAATCAGATTCGTTAAGAAGGGAAAAATATTTAAAAAGTGGAGCTGGGAGAAAATTATTAGCATTGCAGTTAAGTGACATATATAACAAATATAAATATTGTTATTCTAAGTAAAAAGCGGCGGTAGTTCAGCGGTAGAATGTCTCCTTGCCAAGGAGAAGGTCGAGGGTTCAACTCCCTTCCGCCGCTCAAAAAAGCACTTCGGCTGGTCAAGGAAAATGCCGCCGGTTCAAATCCGGTCGTTTGCTCATAAAGATTTTTTTGCGGACGTGGCGGAACTGGTATACGCGCAGTCTTGAGGAGGCTGTGCCGCAAGGCATGGAGGTTCAAATCCTCTCGTCCGCACCAACATAATTTAGAACATTCTGATGGGCTATTATTATATTCAGTTTATAATATTACCTAAATAAGCTATGCTTCAAATATGATAAAAACAATTATATTTGATTTTGATGGTACCATAGCCGATACATTTCAATCTGCTATTGAGATAATTAATTCCCTTGCCAACAAATATGGATTTAAAAAATTTGAAAATGAAGAAATTAAAAGATTACGGTCCAAAAGTATGCGAGATATTCTTAAAGAACTTCACATTTCGTTATTCAAATTGCCAGCTGCTATCAATGATTTTACTACACTAGCTCAGAAAACGATGCTCTCACAACATCCCATTGAAAAAATGCCTCAATTATTGAATAAAATTAATAGCAAAGGTTATGACTTATATATCATTACTTCAAATAGCGTTGAGAATGTTTCTATTTTTCTTAATAAACATAATTTGACTTTTGTTAAACACATTTATTCAGATAAGAGTCTATTTGGTAAACATATTGTTATTTCAAGATTTCTAAAAAAATTTCAGATTAAGAAGGAAAATGCTATATACGTCGGTGATGAGATTAGAGATATAGAGGCTGCCCATAAGTCTGAAATTAAAATAATTTCAGTGACTTGGGGTTTTAATTCTGAAGAAATTCTAAATCATCACTCCCCTGATTATTTAGTAACGCAACCTAAACAAATTTCAGATGTTTTGGAAAAAATAAATTCTCTCTAAAAAATACTCCTCCATAAGAATAAGTAAGCACAGGTTTGTTCACGCTATAAACCGTTGTCTAAATGACTCCATTCCCTGTATAATGTGTTCAAGACACTCATCATTGAGTGCACAAAGGGATTTAGCCCGACAAGATAACCCAAGACTTTAACTTGCAAAAGATTATGTAATGTGGTAAATTCTAAAAAAGCAAATAATATATGTCTAAAAATAATGAACAAGAAGATGGGATAAATATTAATCCAGGATTAGTTGTGTTATTCGAGGCACTACAGAGAGTGCGTGATATCCAGACTGAATTAACATAAAGTAGAGTTGAAAATTGTAAAAAGTGAACTTACCCTTCCTGGAATGGCTATCCAAGCGGAAATAGAATCGAGGAAAGCAAATCTAGCTCTTGCAGAAGCCGCCGCAGCCTTATTCAACGTATTTCATCCAAAACAGCCCTAATGTATTTTCAATCTCCGTAAGTATTTGTATCCATCTAGAAATTTTTGTCCTCCTTCGCTCTTTCGACCTTCGGAAGGACTCAGTCGGGGATAGCGGATTCCCTGTCCTCCATCGCTTCCGCCCGCAACTCACGTAGCTGTTGGCGGATGCAGGCGGGGAACTCTCATGTCCTTGCGGACACACGCTCCCTTGCCCGTACTATTCGTGCCTGCCTGCCGATATGTGTGCCCTGGGGGAGATTTGAACTCCCATGCCTGTTACGGCACACGCTCCTGAAGCGTGCCTGTATACCAATTCCAGCACCAGGGCTTTGAAGGGATTATATCACGGAAGTTAGCCTTGCATCTGAAATAAGAATTTCAATTTATGGAGTTTTTGACAATCTGAAGAACAAAATCATCCAACGTCATACCGTGAGCCAGAATTGAGGCAGTCATAGCATCCCTGGGATCAGGATCAAACCCCGCATTGGCATTGCCTTCCAGGAAAAACCACTTCCGGTCTTTTGGGTTGTACCGGAGGTCAAACCGCGCATAGTCCCGCATGCCGAGAGCATAGAATGCTTTAATGGAATCGTGTTTAATTTGCATGTCTATGTTCACTTGTATGCGCTTTGGCGGAGCGATAAAATGGCAGCTTTTATAAATCGGCAGGTGTTTGCTCCATTTCTCGTCAAATCCGTAGATATTCCATTTGTTCCGGATTTTCCCGCGAAACGCGATTTCTGCAATCGGGAGCGCGGTTGTTTCTTTCGGTGTTTCCAAAACAGTTACCTGCAGTTCCTTGCCCGGTATAAATTCCTCAGCAATAAGCATCTGATGATATTTTTTCCGTAATCTTCGTACAATCAATTTAAACTGTTCATATGTTTGAGCAATCGACTTGTTTGTGATTCCGACGCTGCAGTGTTCAAACGCAGGTTTGAGTATCACCGGATATTTACTCGGAATCATGCTTTTTTTCAACCGGTCGGACATGCGGATAAGCGAATATTTCGGGGTAGGAAGATTAAATTTTTCAAAAACCCTCTTTGCGTGAATTTTGTTATTGCTGTTTTTAATAGCCTCAAAGGAGGAGCCGGAGTGGGGAATTTTCAGACGGTCAAGAATTTTAGCGATTTGTATTTCCATTGCTTTGCTGTCCACAAGATTAAAAACAAAATCTGCTTTCAATTTCTTCAGTTCCGACAAATCATCCGGAGACACTTTAATGATCTGGACACTATACCCATGGCGGATAAATAATTTTTTCATGTAGTACACAATTTCATCCGTCTGATTATCAATGATCGCATGATCGTGACTGAAATATTCATCCGTCAGCGTCTTGGGGACATAGTGATAGAGAATCGCTACGGTCGTTTTTTGATTGTGCTTTTGTGTTTTCCGTTTCCGTTTCATAAAAACAATTATACAGGTATTAAAATTTCTTCGTCACAAGGATAGAAAACCGTCTGTTTTTCGGGTACAATAGAAGAGTAGTCGCGGTGCCTGCCTGCCGGCAGGCAGGGTGAAACTGGCTAACGAGGGCGCGTGCTGGAATTGGTAGACAGCCAACACTTAAAATGTTGTGGTGAGAAATCACCGTATCGGTTCGAGTCCGATCGCGCCCACCCAATTTTTCTTGTTATGTATCACATAATCACGTGCTAATCATGTTTTTAATCATGTGCTCATCGCGATAGCTTATGATCCGAACATTTCCGTATCTCGAAATTAAAGGCACCAACTATGAAGTCGGCCGAGGTATCGGCGAGATGTTCCGCGGTAAAATTCAGGAAACTATTGAAGACCGGCAAAAAATGATTCCGCACTATCAACTCTACCGTACCAAATCAGAAAAATACGCGAAGGCTGCCCAAGAGCAATACCCTAATCTTATGGACGAACTTCGGGGAATGGCGGATGGAGCCCAGGTCCCGTTTATCGACCTTTTTTTCCATAATTGTCCTGAGGCGTATGATAAGGAACTTCTTGTAGAGTGGGACCGGGAACTTGCAGAAACCGAGGAACACTGCACTATCGCCGTCAGTTTTAATACAAACGGAGCCCTTGTGGGACATAATGAGGATTGGGGGATAGAAAGTCTGGATGAACTCTATATTCTGAAAGCCACTGTTGGGAATACTACATTTTTAGGTTTAAATTATGCTACATCACTGGCCGGCACATCAGCAGCTCTTAATAGCTGGGGACTTGTGCAGTGCATTAATGAATTGTATCAGGAAACCAACATCGGCGTTCCGAAATGTTTTATTTCCCGCGCAATTTTAGAATGCAAAACACTGGAGGAGGCTCTCGGAGTCATTATCAACACAAAACGTGCTGCCGGATACAATCATCTTCTGGTACAGGAGGACAGCGTCTGGGATATTGAAATAGCCGGGCATGATATTGACATCCAAAAACATGAAAAAATGCCATTCGTGCATACCAATCATTGCATATCCAAGCACATGCAGGAATATCAGCTTTTTGCTACAAAAAACTCTATTGCACGATTCCAGCGTGCAACGGAAATTGCACGAAATAGTATGACATTTACTGACATGAAAGCCCTCCTGTCAGACATAAAAGATCCAAAATACCCTATATGCAGAGAAAATATCACGATTGGATCTGTCATCGTCGAACCAAAGGCATCCACGATGTATGTCTGCTATGGAATGCCCTCAACAGGTACATTCATGCCATATAGGCTATAACTACTCTATCTCGGATGCACGTGCATGTCAGATAAAGTAATGTAGTGAAAAACCCTCTGATATTATATACTGCAATCTATTGGTGTTTGGCCTGACCGCCGTACGGAGTGTAGCGCAGTTGGTAGCGCGCATCGTTTGGGACGATGAGGTCGTGGGTTCGAGCCCCACCACTCCGACAAAACGTACCCCGGCTGGCGGGGACCTAGAGGCTGGCGGCCTGCCCCGTAGACGCGACATTGCAACGCGAAGCTGTAAGCTTCGGGAACAACGAGCGTTCTATCGGGGTTCGAATCCGCAATCCCCGACTTATTATTAGTTTTATTGTATTCTACGATGTAGTTGAACGGCACACGGAGCGTCGCGTCAATTTCCTTGTCTTTTAGCGTAGCGTTCGAAACTAACACTTTGAGCAACATCTGTTTTTCTTCCGGCGTTCTCCGTTTATATATCTCTGAGGCCTTGTTTACCAACTCCAGCACATTGAGAGAAAGTTCGAAAGTGTTAATGTTCCCATTAGTATAATCGGCAATTGTTTCCGTGAGTTCGCCTTTTCGTTTCAGATAGTCCGCGCTTTTCCGCTTGTACATTTCTTCATCAATAAGCCCAGCCATTTTGTCATCGTAGATTTTATCAATCCATTCGATGAGGTGCTGATACTGGAGTTTGAGATCGACGAGCCGTGTTTTTTGAAAGCCATACTCTTCCTCACGTCGTGCAAGAATCCCTTGTCTTACAGCATCCGCAGTCTTTTCCTTTAATCGAAGCGCAGTCAAAATCTGATGAAACTGTTCTTCAAGGGTATCTTCTCGGGTGTATGCCCGCTGTTTGCAGTTGCGGTAGTGGGTACAGTGATAATACACAATGCCCTTTTGGATCTCAGCCGTCACTGCACACCCACACTCTCCACAAGAGAGAAACCCGCGATAGGTGAACGTATGTACGCCCCAGTGACACGGTCCCTTCCGGTGAAGCCATGATCCACGCGATTAAAGCGTCGTTGGTCAACTAAAC
>DPYI01000063.1 GCA_003545435.1 Patescibacteria group bacterium
CAGAGGTTTGGATTTGCTCCTACTCTTCGTGAAATAGGCAATTCCATGGGAATTACGTCTGTCGCGACCATCCACGAGCACGTAGAAAAATTACGGCAAAAGGGATTTATCAAAAAACTTGACGGAACGGCCCGCGGACTTGAGATTATTAAAGAAAACTACCGGTCCGGATCCAACCAGTCCGCTGTCGAACTACCTGTATTGGGTTTTATTGCAGCCGGTGTTCCCTTAGAGCCGTATACTGACCCGAACTATTATGTGGGGGTCGCTCCGCACATGATATCGTCCGGCAAGGCAAACTACATTTTGCAGGTCAAAGGGAAATCCATGATTGATGACGGCATTATGGACGGGGATTTCGTCATTGTTCAGCATCAGCAGGATGCCCAGAACGGCGATATCGTGGTAGCGCTCCTTCCCAACGGATGTGCGACGCTGAAGCGTATTTATTTTGAGAAAGATCGTATCAAGCTTATGCCAGCAAATGCTGCTATGTCCCCCATTTTTACGACCCATGTCAAAATCCAGGGCAAGGTCGTCGGGCTTTTGAGAAAATATACAAATTAGAAAGAATTTTGAAGTTAAAAATGCTATTTTCCTCTTACTTCCCATTTCAAATAATTGAATGAAAGATGATTAGCTTCGAGTGCAACTTCAAAAAGTCAGGGATTCAAATATAGGGTTTTCAAACGATAAAACCACAAAAGAAAAATTAGCATTCATTTAATTTTGATATATTGATAAATGGTAGAGTGTGTTATGATAGATATAGAGCTAATTGACAGAGTGCTTAATAAAAGTTATCATAGCAATCCAAACCTATGAAAAAATATATTATTTCTGATCCGAATATACTTGGCGGAACTCCAATTATTGCTGGTACAAGAATTCCTGCAAAGCGTATACTTTACTTATTTCGAGATGGATATACTATCGAAGCAATTCATGAAGATTATCCACAGTTGAGTGTTGAGGTTATTGATAAAGTTATCGACGAAATTATTCAAAATCTCGAAGCTTGTCGAGCATGAAAAGATGTAAATTACTTCTGGATGAAAATTTGCCTCCAAGAACAAAATTCACTAGGCTAAATAATCGATTTAATATTAAACACATTGTCCATGATTATCATAAATCAGGAATATCAGATAGAGAAATATTCAAAGTAGCAGAACGGCAAGAAAGGATAATTCTTACCCTTAATGAAAGAGATTTCATAGGTAATTCTCGTAGAAAGTCCGGTTTAATAGGGTTATCTCCAAATCTAAGTACAGAAGATATTGATAAAAAAGTCACTTCAATTCTAACAAAACATAAGAAATGCTATCTCATTGGTAAATTTATTCATGTCGGGAAAAATAATTTGTAATTAACTTCTTTATCACACACCGCCCAATATGTAATTAGAGGTGACGGTGTAGCTTTGATATGAAAGAGTGTCGTTTTTAAGAATACAAAAATCAATTTCCGGCCAACGATTGGGAAGATGTTTGATTTTTTCAACAGTCATCCAATGGATTCCCTTTTTCAGCTTTATGTGATCATATTGAGTTTTATTGACGGCAACGTCATATATAGCAAACGCATCATCAAACAGAATTTCTCCGGAAGAGGTTTTGACTGTTTTTACATGAAGGCTCCGGAAAGAAAAATACTTCGGATCAAGCGCAAACTGGGTATTCCCTTTAAACGTGCGAGAAAGAGCGGATTCAATCTGTTCTCCAAACCACGGTTTTCCACTCGGTAGATTGTAGAAATTTATCGTTCCTTGCAGATGTTCTTTGATGAGATACTTGCCTTCATACTTGCAAAGAAAACCAAGAAAAAACGTTTTGAATCCTTTATCTTCCAATTCTGTAAGGTCATAGGTAGTAATTGTTTGTATTCCTTGTAGAGTAATTGTATACAGATTTCCTTCCTTTTTAATGAAATTTTTGGCAAGCAGTTGCTTGAGGTGAAACACAATATTATCATCGTAATTGTACCCGCGCGTGAGCACGCTATATTTTTGGCTGTTTTGGGAAAGCAGGCGTTTGAGGAGAATTTTTTGAATGTCGTGCATGCGTTTATTATAGCGGATTTTTGGAGTAGTCACTTACTCTATTTTAAGATTACGGAAATTGGTATAGTAGTAGCATGAAATGGAGGTGATTGGTGTGTTCAAAAAAATCGACAATATTCTTTTGTTTGTAAAGGATTTAAAAACATCACTCGTCTTTTATAAAGATAAGCTTGGGTTGAGTGTAAAAACTAAGGAAGAAGGATATATTGAGTTTGAGTTGAGCGGGGTAATACTCGGGTTAGTCGAAAAAGAAGAGGCTGCGAACATGATCAGCAAAGACGTGGTTATGGGGTCACACGGAACTGCACGCCCCTTTTCTTTAGCAGTTACGGTAGAGGATGTTGATAAAACATATGAAGTACTTGTTGGGCATGGTATCAGGTTTGTCAAAAAACCTTTTACACAATCGTGGGGTCAACGGACAGCCTATTTTGAAGACCCGGATGGGAATATCTGGGAAATTCATGCGTAATGTTTTATGAAGCTGTCATATAAAATCATTCAAGAACTCCACCCGGATGTGCCATTCAACTTTGACGCGACGTTTTATAAACCCGCACATTTCCCTTCCGGCGATAACACATGGAAATCTGGTACACGTTGGCAAACGTTCCGATTTGCTGGAAAAAATTTAGGAGTCATATTTAAAAATACGGGATCTACAAATAATCCCACGATCAGAGTTGAAATCTATAGCTCCAGAAAGTTATCAGAAGATCTTGTAATTACATTTTTAAATGAAATCAAATACAGGTATAATCTTGATTTAGATGTAATGGATTTCTATAAACGGTTTACCACTGATATTATCGTTGGTCCTGCGATCAAAAGACTTTACGGCATGCGCCCTGGACACCAAGACTCACTTTACGAATATCTCATCATTGGAATTGTGTTGCAAAATTGTACCGTTGCCCGATCTATCCAAATGATGCAGATTTTATTTGAGAAATACGGGACACAGGTAAAATATGCTGGAAAAAAGTTGTGGTGTTTTTGGGAACCTGGTGGTCTAAAAAACGTTAGTGAAAATGAACTTCGGGATTTAAAACTGGGGTACCGTGCAAAGTCTATAAAAAAGATTGATGATCAATTTGTAAACGGTAAAATGGATGAAATTGCATTACGAAGAGAGGATGTCGAAACGCAAAAGAAGGAACTGCTGAAACTTTTTGGCGTTGGCCCTGCTACTGTTTGGTATCTTTTGTTTGACGTATTTCATCAATACGATTTTTTTTCTCTCATTTCTCCTTGGGAGCAAAAAATTTATTCTAAGCTTTTCTTTCATAGGGATAGTGAACTTTCTGTTCCTGTCGCGAAGTTGATAGCGTATTTCAAAAGATTTAAACCCTATCAGCAGTTGGCGGTGAATTACGTTTGGGAAGACCTATGGTGGCAACACAAGAAAAAGCCAATTCCGTGGCTTAAGAAAGAAATACGAAATGGCGCTATCTGAAAGATAAATTATATTACTGTAAATGAATCGATTGAATTACAGTAGAAAGAAAGATATCTATCTTCCCGTAATCCTTCGTATGATGTTGTAGCGGATGAAGTGTTTTATGCTTTCCCGCCTCTCTGGGTCATTGAGCGCGTGGATAAGAAGCGGTGCTAAAGATCCGATAATGATAAGAAAAATAACATATTCGTAGTTGTGTTTCACAAAAGGGATATTTCCCAGAAAGTATCCCAGTGATATAAGCCCCACGGTCCAGAGGAATCCTCCGATGATATTAAACAACAAAAAAGTCCGATACCGCATTTTTACCGTCCCTGCAATAATCGGTACAAACGTTCTCACAAAGGGAATAAATCTGGCAAACACAATTGTTTTTGAGCCGTTTTTTTCATAAAATTTTTGTGCGCTTACAAGATGATGTTTTTTAAAAAGCAAGGAATCCTCTTTTTTAAAAAGCGCTTCCCCTACTTTTGCACCGAACCAATACCCCACCGCAACACCAAGTACTGCGCCCATAAAGGCAACAACGCAAAGGGTCGGATAATCTAAAAGACCCTGAGATGCTAAAACGCCTGCAGTAAAAAGAAGACTGTCTCCTGGCAGAAAAAATCCGAAAAAAAGTCCTGATTCGGCAAAAAGCACCAAAAATATTCCCAGGAGTCCAGCAGTTTTAATAAGAAGTTCAGGTTTGAGAAGAATTAATAATTGATCCATAAATCCTCCTCCGTCAGATACCGTACGGTACCTGACTACGGAGGGATTGATGGTTGGTAAGTTCGCGAATAAGAATTTACTCACTAACCAACCAATCAAAAAAATAGCACTATCATGTGTTCATAACACTTCCAATGCTATAATACATAAGATTATATGGGTACGCTTTATATTGTGTCAACTCCGATCGGCAACCTGGAAGATATCACGATACGGGCATTGCACACGTTGTTTTCCGTTGATGCTATTGCCTGTGAAGACACGAGAGTTACAGGTAATTTATGGGAATTACTGAAAAATAAATATAATGACCTTATATCTGTTACTCACAAGCCGATACTCATTCCCTATCACAACAATAATGAACAGACGATAACCCCGGAACTCATTCAACTCCTTAAACAAGGAAAGAATATCGCCCTCGTCAGCGATGCCGGAACTCCGCTGGTATCGGATCCCGGCTACAGAATCGTTACAGAAGTTCAAAAACAGAATATTCCGATTATTGTTGTACCCGGAGTTTCCGCTTTTTTAACAGCTCTTACAGGAAGCGGTTTACAGACCAACACGTGGACGTTCCTTGGATATTTGCCGGAAAAGCAATCCAGACGAATAACAAAATTACGAAATATGAAGAAATCATCCGTCATGCTCTCCTCTACCTATATCTGTTATGTGGCACCGCATAAATTTATCCAAACCATGAAAGACATCCATCAATCATTAGGCGATATTCCCTGTGTCATTGGAAGGGAATTAACAAAGATCCATGAAGAATATTGGAAAGGAACACCTCAAGAGGCTTTTGGTCATTTTTCGCATCCCAAGGGAGAATTTGTTCTTCTATTTACATTGTAACCGTTAATCGGCAATCAAGGGCAATAACACCCTGCCCCTTTGGTTTAACCAGTAATGGATTGATGTCCAGTTCTGTTATTTCAGGATGATTGATAGCCAGAGACGAAACCTTTAACAACGCTTCAATAAGCGCCTGTCTGTCAAGCGGTTGTTTGCCTCTTGTGCCATGGAATACTGCTGAAGATTTTAGAGTATGAATCATTTGATCCGCATCATAGTACATGAGCGGAGCAAACCGGAATGTAACATCTTTCATAACCTCTACAAAAATACCTCCAACCCCCAACATAATAAGCGTTCCTAATCCGGCTTCTTTTTTTATTCCGACAATGCATTCAAGCCCTTCTGATATATGTACCATATCCATGAGAAGTATACCGTCAACAACAACCGATGGAAGAATCTTTTTTACCTGTTCAAGCATTTGGTCAGCATCTTTTTGTGCACTACTTTTCAAAACATTAAGCCGGATTGCCCCAATATCTGTCTTATGAATAATCTGTTTTGAGATGAGTTTAATGACAATGGTATCCCCTAAAGAGGAAAGTGATGTTGGTATAGATTGAATATCTTTTACACATACATAGGAAGGGACGGGTATTCCCAGGGATTTTACTATTGACAACGGATCCATGGTATCTATTGGAGAGGATGAAAGCGAGGATGACGGTGTTATTTCCGATTGAGTTTTTGAAATTTGATTTCTCATCGATGCATACTTATGAAGGTTAGACAGCATTACCGCTGTCTGCTCAGGATATTTGCTGACGGGGATATGTCCCATATCAAGAATTTCTTTTCCTTCTTTCATAATCTGATCACCCATCCAGGAGACTGCAAGCGGTTTTTTACTCGTTTTTTTATGGATACAGAATGCGTTTGCGGTATCGGCTATTTTGGTAACCGCCTGCGGAGTGACAATGCCCAGTATGCTGTGTACCGATTCTTCGCTTTCAAGTTTTGAAAGCATTTCCTGATACTCTTTTGCCTGTGCATCCCCCAAAAGATCAATGGGATTATGGTTTCCTAAAATAGACGGTACTATAACTCCTGATGAGATGAGTGTATCGGTAGCCAGTATCGCGGGGCCCCCGGCGTTGGTCAGAACCGCACAGGAGTTGCCCGAAGGAATCGGATTTTGAGAAAAACACACAAGGGTATTGATAAATTCCTGAGTTGAATACGCTTGCATCATACAGGCCTGGTCAAAGAGCGCCGAGTACGCCTCCGGTATGCCGGCCAGTGATCCGGTATGGGAGTGTACTGCCTCAGTTCCTTCTTTTGTTCTTCCTCCCTTTAATATAACGATAGGTTTCGGATTCGGGTTTGTTGCCATTTTTTTGCCGACTGCAATCAGCTCTTTAGCGTCCCTCAGCTGTTCCACGTACAATCCTATGACAGACGTTGTTTGGTCAGAGGATAGATATTCCAAAATGTTCAATTCATTGANNATCCGCTTTATTTCCAAGGGAGATAAAATGCGAAAGCCCGATTCCCTTGGGCGTGATGATATCAAGAAGTGCAGCACCCAAAGCTCCGCTTTGTGAAATAAATGCTATGGATCCGGGAATCGGCTGAGTTCTGGCAAACGACGCATTTATTTTTTCGTGCGGATGAATAACTCCGAGACAATTCGGACCCAATAGGGCTATTTTGTATTTTTTTGCAACTGTCCGGATGTGTATCTCGCGGTTTAAACCTTCAGCTCCGATCTCACTAAATCCCGAGGAAATAATAATAGCCAGAGGAATTTCCTTTTTTCCGATTTCTTCAAGAACCGAAGGGACAACAGAAGCAGGGACTACGACAACAGCAAGATCAATAGTCTGCGGTATAGCCAGCACTGACGGATAGCATACTTTTTGGTGAAACTCCTGAATAAACGGATTGACCGGAAATACAGATCCTTTAAAGCCATTTTCTATAATATTTGCGTAGATCGTAGATCCTACTGATACTGCGTCCCGGGAAACTCCCACAACGGCAATTGATTGCGGGCCAAATAAAGCATTAAGAGCGGCAGTATTGGTCATTTTCGTCTCTCAATAAATTTCGTATCCAGCCTTTTCAGATTATCCATAACTCCCGTATATTCCATTTCATCCATGGGAGCCATGGCCGGACCGTAAAATCCCTGTGATCGTATTTCAAGAGCTTTTTTAGCTGCCTTTGTCCGTATGTAATCCCAGAACGGTTGATCAAATAGGTCGACTGCTTCGGTTAGTTTTCCTTCGTGTACACAGTATCCGGCAGCAGCAATGATCGTCGGTCCATCAAAGTAAGAGATGATCGAATTCTGTTTGACCGGCATGACAGGTGAATGATGCGACCCCCGGTCAAATCCGAGCGTATAATATGCAGCTGCCCACGGAGAAAGTATTTCTCCTGTTGACGGAAATTGTTTTTGGGTCCGGACGATTGCACACGGATCGTCTTTTCCCACGTATTTTCCGGCAATATTATGAAGCCTGCTGGTTGAGGCAACCGCGGCGGTCAAACCTGTTGCATTTTCTACGACGCTTTCAATGACATAATGATTCGGATCCCGTAAAAGCACACAAATATCATAGTAATCGAGAGGAACCTTTAACGTAATAACTTTATCAGTCTCGACATTGTTAACATCCATGATAGTGAAGGTAAATCCCGCGGTCATTTCAGGAGCAAGTAATAGCCCGGCGTTGTGATATGGATTGGCGAAACCTTCAAATAAAGGAAAATTAAACACTCCCGGACCGCATTTGTCGCCGGTAAAGACAATAAACGGCTCTGCTGGTCTTTCCTCAATTTCCATTTCTGAGGAACCCGGACCCATGCCCCGGACATTTCCCGAAAATGCGTCTTTCAGTAAATCCTGTCCGGCACCGTATAACCCCTGGGATTTGGCAATTTTGGTCGTTTCCACAAATGTATCCCAAGCACATTTATGGATGTCCGGATCATCAACTCCTCTTGTGTGGGTCATGAGGAGCGCAATGTCGTCTCCGGTAAATGTCACTCTCCCGTCTTTCAAAAGGCCGCTTTGGATGTTTTTCTCCAACTGCTCTTTGGCCTTTACTACCATTGCTTCACTAGGGCGGTTGTGTCCGCCGATTGAACCGGTATCAGCTTTAATAAGAGAAAGAGTTATTTTCATGGATCCTCCTTTTTATATGATATCCTTTAATAAATTTGCACCCGTCATATCATCAGGAACTGAAACACCCATTACATACAGCATGCTGGGCGCAATGTCTCCCAGCTTTCCTGTCGGAAGCTGTATGTATTTACCCATATATTGCCTGTTTACGGCTATAAACGGTACAGGAAAAACTGAATGTTCCGTATCTATGCCTCCTGTAGGGGTAAGCATTTCTTCTACGTTACCATGATCTGCTGTTATGAAGCAAGTTCCGTTTTTGGATAAGACTGATGTGACAATTTTTTCAACACATGTATCAACATATTTACACGCTTTTATCGCAGCCTGAATATTTCCGGTATGACCTACCATATCCGGATTAGCAAAATTGACGACAATAAATCCGTATACCCCCAGGGATAAACGGTCCAGCAGGCGATCGGTTACTTCACCAGCGGACATGTGAGGCATAAGATCATACGTTGCCACTTTCGGAGACGGAATAATAAGCCGATCTTCTCCGGCAAACCGTTCCTCACGCATGCAATTAAAATAGTATGTAACGAATCGCTCTTTTTCTGACTCACAAATACGAAGCTGACGAATCTCATTATTTGCCACTATCTCACCCAGGGAATCGTTAATGATTTGGGGAGGAAACGCGACAATACACGGAACGTCACGTTCATACTCCGTCATGGTTACAAAAAAAAGATTCTGGAGAATTTTTGTCCGGATAAACGGTGTTGAGACGGTAGGAGGAGTTACAATATGTTTTTTATAATACTTTACCGCATACGGATCAAAAGAGAAATCGGATATATGCTGTTCAAAATCAGAAAGGACAAACGCGCGTGTCAGCTGTCTTGGCCTGTCAATGCGATAGTTAAAGAAAATAACTGCATCATTATTTCCAATCCTCGGATATGGAGATCCTGACGAGTCCAGGATTACCGTCGGCTTGATGAACTCGTCTGTTTCATTTCTCTTATAAGCATATTCGATTGCCTCTACGGGATTGGTGGCAGTATACTGTGATCCTTCCGTTAACGCGGCATACGCGATTTGTGTTCTGTCCCATCGCCTATCCCGATCCATCGCATAGTATCGCCCCATAATTGTAGCAATCTTGGTAAATGAAAATGATTCGCATAACGCGTGGGCATCCTGAAACAATTTTTTTGCCGATCGCGGAGGGGAATCCCGTCCGTCCGTAAAAAGGTGAAGATACACCGGTCCTGAGTGCTGTTCCTTACAGAGTTCCATGATGGCGCATAAATGGTTTTTACTCGCATGTACTCCCGTACTGGAAAACAACCCCATGACATGGATGTTGGAATGATGTTCCTTTGCATGCCTGATGGCTCCGATAAATGCGTCATTTTTGAAAAACGTACGGTTTTCAATAGTTGAGTCTATGCGGAGAAGATCCTGATACACAACGCGTCCTGCTCCGATATTTATGTGTCCGGTTTCCGTATTTCCCGGTTCACCGTCAGGAAGCCCTACGGATTTTCCAGAAGCAGCGAGCGTCGTATGGGGATATGAATTCCACAGACGGGGAACAGCAGTACAGTGCGACTGGGAAATGGCATTACCGGGTCCTTCAGGAGCTATTCCCCATCCGTCTAAAATTATAAGAACGATGGGAGTGTTTTTCATACTGGGACTATTTCATCTTCTATCTGGGAAAGCCGGTTATATTTAGCTACACGCTCACCCCGGGCAGGAGCTCCGAATTTCACATATTCCGATTGGATTCCCACGGAAAGATCCGCAATAAACGTATCATTGGTCTCCCCGCTTCTGTGGGAAACAATGCATTTGATATCATTCTTTTTCGCCAGAGTTACCGTGGATAAGAGTTCAGAGAGCGTTCCGATTTGGTTCGGTTTCAGAATTACTGCTCCGCATGCTTTACTCCGGATGGCCTGTTCAAGCCGTTTATAATTACTTGCAATAAGATCGTCTCCGACAATGAGAGTTTCGTTCCCCAGTTCCTTGATAATTTCCTGCCATCCTGCCCAGTCATCCTCATCAATAGGATCTTCTAAAAGAAGAAACCTGTATTTTTGATAAATATTCTGGAAGTAGCTGATAAATTCTTTCGTTGAGTAGGGAGTCGGCCGATCTTTAATGCTATATCCTTTTTCAGTTTTGAAATGGGACGCAGCCACATCCATCCCTAAAAAGATATCCCGTCCGATTTGCTGATTATTGGATCGAACGGCTTCATTGAGAATTTCAAGAGCATCTTCATTGGTAAAAAGGTTCGGTGCGAATCCCCCTTCGTCTCCTAATGAGTGAATAGCATTTCTATATTCCAGTATTTGTTTAATAGCTTTGTATGTTTCTACACCTCTAATCAGCGCATCGCGAAATAATGAGTTGCTGGGGGGGATAACAAGAAATTCCTGGAAATTGAGATTTCCCGCTCCGTGTTTTCCTCCGTTAATCATGTTAAACAATGGTATGGGAATGCGTTTGATGGTTATGGGAAATTGAGAGGTTATCATCTGGTTGATGTATCGATAAAGAGGAATACGCGAAAATTGTGATGCTGCAGCGCATACGGAAAGAGACACAGCGAGAACGGCGTTTGCACCGAGTTTTGATTTATTTTGCGTTCCATCAAGGTCAATCATGGTTTTATCAATTTCATATTGGTTCAGGACATCTTTCCCCCGGAGGTGTGGTGCAATACTCGTATGTATATTCTGTATTGCAGTTAAAACACCTAATCCGTGATAGCGGTTCTCATCTTTGTCACGAATTTCAACGGCTTCATATTTGCCGACAGAGGCTCCTGAGGGTACGGATACGGTTCCTCGATATCCGCTTTCCAAAACGACAGTTGCTTCAACTGTCGGTGTAGCTCTGGAATCAAGAATTTCCCGGGCGCGAATACTAAAAATGTGAGATCCTGATTGTGTATCCATATTATGATGAACACGTGATTTAATACCACGTGATGAGCACATGATAAACAGAAACTATTTCATTTTAATACGTTTCTTTTCAGCCTCGTGAATCGTTTGCCTCACCCGGTAGATTGCATCGGGATTAACGGAAATGCTGGTTATTCCCCACGAAACCAGTTTATCAACAAGTTCCGGATAGTCAGAAGGCGCCTGTCCGCAGATAGAGGCTTTCACGCGTCGCGAAACTGCGGTTTTCACTGCTTTTTCTATTGCCCACAATACCGTGGGATCCATTTCCGAAAAATCGTGTGCCACCTCGCTGTTGTCTCTGTCGGTTCCGAGCAAAAGCATCGTCAAATCATTGGATCCGATGGATATTCCGTCTATCCCGACATCGATAAATGCATCAAGGTGTATGACATTAGAAGGAATTTCCACCATGAGATAGAGCTGAAACGTGGATGACCGGAGAAGTCCGTTTTTACTGATAATATCCTTTACGCCCTGAAGTTCCTTCGGAGTTCTGACAAAAGGAATCATTATGTGAAGATTTTTTAAATTCATTTTGTTTCTGACTTTTTTAATAGCTTCCAACTCCATGGTGAATACCTCCGGATCTGCGATATATCGCGCTGCGCCTCTGAATCCAAGCATAGGATTGGGTTCTTCCGGCTCAAATTCCCTTCCGCCTTTCAGATTGCGATATTCATTTGTCTTAAAATCCGTAGCACGGTAAATAACCGGCCGCCCGTCAAATGCTCTGCAGAATGTTTCCAGCTTTTGAGCTAGTTCGTTTATAAATACTGTCTGCCTTTTATCCTTAATAAATTTTTTCGGATGGACCCCAATCCCTGCGATCATAAATTCAGCACGCAGGAGCCCCACCCCGTCAACCGCTAGTTTAGCAATTGTCTCGGCGCGTTCGGGTTCAGCAAGATTGACATACACACGCGTGGCAGTTTTGAGTATTTTCTTCTCTTCGTTTGGATGCGTTGAGGATAATTTTGACGCAATGGATCCTTTGAAAATCTCACCTGTTGCTCCGTTTACCGTAATGACATCCCTGTCTTTCAGAATCGTGAGAGCTTTCGGAGCTCCGACTACGGCAGGAATGCCCAATTCCCGGGACACGATCGCAGCGTGTGAGGTTCTTCCTCCTCTTTCCGTCACTATCGCTCCTGCCTTTTTCATGGCAGGAACATAATCAGGGTTTGTTTGTTCGGTTACCAGGACATCACCGGGCATTATTTTCTGGATTTCTTTGGCGCTTTTCAGTATTTTTACCGGGCCCGCTGCTACTCCCGGACTGGCAGGATCACCCTTGATGAGAAGTTCTGCTAAAAGATGAGCGGATTGTTTGGTATCTGCCTTTTTCCCCGTTGTCGTAACGGGACGGGTTTGGACGATATACACGCGATTATTCTCAATTGCCCACTCCGCGTCCTGCGGGAAAAAATAATGTTTCTCAAGCTGTATTCCCAACTGGCTAAGTTTTTTAATTTCCGGGTCCGTTAGTTTTATTTTTCCTCCTTCTTTCTGGTTGAGACTGACAATCCGGTTTTCAAGATGTTTTTTGACCATCATCTTTTCCTGAATCCGAACAACTTTATTGGTAATTTCCAGATTTTTTTTATCTACTTCATAATGATCCGGAGTTACTTTTCCCTGGACGATCATCTCTCCGAGGCCGAAAATTGCTTCAATAGTCACTTTCTCTTTATCATTCGTCACCGGATCAAGGGAAAACAAAATACCGGATTTTTCCGACTGGATCATTTTCTGGACCGGTACGGCAATGCCGACTTTAAAGTGATCATATTTGTTGGTCGCGCGGTAAAAGATTGCTCTGGGGGTAAAGAGTGAAGCCCAGCAGGCGCGTACTTTCTGGACCAATTCCGCTTCTCCATATACGTTAAGGTATGTTTCCTGCTGTCCGGCAAATGATGCGTCGGGAAGATCTTCGGCTGTGGCAGAGGATCTGACGGCGACAATGGCATGCTTCATAACGGTATGATCCATATGAAAATACGCCCGGATGACCTCATCGGATATTTCTTCAGGAATTGTCTGGCGCATCAGGAGATGTCTGATTTTATCGGAGGTTTCCTGCAGTTGGTTTTGGTTGTTTACCGAGCATTTTGAAAGAAGTGCATCAATATCGGACTTAATACCGGTTACGTCCAGGAAATGGAAATAGGCAGCGGAGGTTATGATAAACCCCGGAGGTACAGGAAATCCGGCCTTGGTCATTTCACCCAGGTTAGCGCCTTTTCCGCCGACCAGCGGGACGTCTTCCTTATCAACGTCTTTAAACCACACAACAAACGGTTTTTTCATACTATATAGTATGCGGAATATCTCTCTATCGCGCAATATGGAATTTCATTATTTCCATTTCCCCACCTGTGTCTTAAAGTAGTCAACCCAGGGAATTTTACTGGGGTCCAATCCATAAAGCATAGCCATGTAATAATTAACGTATGCTCCGAATTGTATGCATTCAAACACCTGTGAAATTTTTTCCAGAGAAGTGGGGATAAATTCATACGTTTTAATTTTTTGTTTTTCGACAACGTCTTTCGTTATTCGGAAACGGGTACTGATTCTCGGTGAATACAGCAGCGAACAGAAAAACACAAACACGAGAAGCTGCTTATTCGTATCGGGATTTGTTAACCCCTCCATCAAGTGATGATTCAATTCCGGAATAATATGATAATCTGCAAAATTTTTTGCACTTTCATGTATTTGGTTTCGTACGACTCTCCCAACGTTACTTAAAAATTCAGCCGTCACAATAATCGGGATTTTTTGGTAGAGCATTTTTGCGAGTTGTTTTGCTTTATTCTGTTTTTCAGGATTTTCAATGCCATACCATGAGTTCCCTTTGGAAAGAATTTGGATAACGGCCGTTAGATCATTATCAGTTACGTTTAGAAAACCAAGTTTTGTTAATAGTGCAATTTGTCCAAATATTGAATATCCGGTTCCTAATCTTGGTTGGTTTGAGGGATTGTGAATTGGATTTATTTTGTAAAAAGGAATCGATCTATCAGAAAAGAGTTTTCCTAAAGCGCCCCCAATAGTCAAACCTGTAACACATGCTTTTTTAGCAATTCCTTCCCGGGCTGAAGATACTGTTTCCTCTGTTGATCCTGAATAGCTTCCTAAAACAACTAGCGTATGTTGGTTAACATATATCGGTACATGATAGTCATTAACAATTTCGAAAGGTATCGGAAGCGTATCAGAGAAAAGAGATTTCATGACATAGGCTCCAAGAGCGGATCCTCCCATACCGGAAAAAACAAGAGATGATACATGTTTATACTGTTCGGGGAAAGTTATACTTTGCACATCACCCCATGCCTGTTTACATTGATCTCCGAGCTGTTCGATAGAACCAATAACGCTAACAGTATCCAATTTTTTCATTTCATCCACTGAATCAAGAGTGTTCATGCGCCTCCTTTTGCGGATATTCTTACAATATCAAGCAGTTGTTCATGGAGTATTCCGTTTGAGGCTACTATACCGTTGGACAGATTTCTATTTTTAATACGGTATCCGTCGCAATCCGTTACTTTTCCTCCTGCTTCTTCAACAAGAAGTATTGACGGTGCTACATCCCACCATTTGAGAGGCAATGGAGATATGAGTCCGTCAAATACACCTTTTGCTACAGATGCTAAAAGATACGCATCGTGCCATCCGGGACGGATTCGGTAGCACGCTAACACTGTATTTTTTAAAATGCGGATACCTTTTTCAACCAGATTCTTTTCCTGCTGATATGACGGTATGTGGAATCCAATGTATGATTGAAAAAGATTGTCGGTTTTTGAAACATGGATTTTTTCGCTATCACAATAAGACCCATTTCCTTTAGAACACGTATATAGTTCATTGTGCCCGATTTTACGGGCAACACCTGCAACTAATTCCCGGTTATGTTCAACAGCGATAAGGCATCCGTATTCTCCGGCACCGCGCGCAAAATCTCTTGTCCCGTCCAGCGGATCAATAACCCAGGTATAGTCTGAAGATCCGGGTTGTTCCCCGTATTCTTCCCCTAAAATTCCGTGATCAGGATATTTTTTATGAATTTTTTCACGGATAAGGTTTTCTGCTTCGTGATCCGCATTTGTTGCAAAATCCATTTCCTCTTTCTTTTTGGCAATGGTAAACGTATGTTCATACGAACGAATGAGCGTTACTGCTTTTTCAGCATATTCTACCGCATCTTCCTCAAGTTGACGATAAAAGGCAGAAGTTTTTTTATTCATTTTATTTTTGCTCCGAACGAAGCCATTTTTGATAATAACTCATCGGTTTTTTGCTTTAATATATCAGCGGTATCCGCTTCTATGTTCATACGAAGCAATTGTTCGGTTTTTGATGGTCTGAAATTAAACCAATACGTCGGATACCATACACTGACCCCATCCAACTCATCGGTAGATACTGCATCCGCGTATGCCGCCTTTATAGCTGAAAGTACGGATGGAATATCCGATACGCTGAAATTGATTTCTCCGCTTGAAGGATAGATATTGAGCTCGTCTACAAGTTCTGAAAGTTTTCTATCGGATTTTGAAAGCAGTGCAAAAATCATCAAAGCACTCAATATCCCGCTTTCTGCACAATAATAATCACGGTAATAGTAATGGCCGGAATGTTCTCCTGCAAAAATAGCGTTCGTCTCCCGCATCTTCAGCTTAATGGGGCTATGGCCGACGCGCACCCGGATTGCCTTTCCTTTATATTGTTCAATTACATGAGGTACAATGCGCCCGCAAATTGCATTATAAAGAACAGTTTCTCCCGGATGGTTTTCTAAAATATAACGTGCCAGGAGTGCGGTTGTTATGGTTCCCGGGACAAATCGTCCTTTGTCGTCAATGAGAAACATTCTGTCCGCGTCGCCGTCAAATGTAACCCCAACATCAGCACGTATTTCCAGAATTTTTTCTTGCCCTGCCTTATTGTTCTCCGGTATGAGAGGATTAGGAACATGATTGGGGAAATGGCCATCGAGTTGGAAAAATAACGGTGTAAGCTGTATGGGAGTTCCCTCAAGAGCGTATGGAACAATTTTTCCGGCCATTCCGTTTCCCGCATCAGCTACGACCTTCAGAGGTTTCAATAATGATGTATTAACAATCGAATGGATTTTCTGTTTCCATTCATTCCATAAATCAATATTCGTAACGATACCCTTTTTTACAGCAGGCGGAAGAGGTCCGTTTTTTATCTGATCCCGTACTGCGTACAGCCCGCTGTCGCCGGATACTGCTACGGGACCTTTTTTCACGACTTTCATGCCGTTATATTCAGGAGGATTGTGAGAAGCTGATATCATGATAACTAAATCATAGTCTTTGGTTCCAGCAATAAAATATTGGTTTTCTGTTCCGGCAAGCCCTGCATCAAACACATCAATGCCCAGCGTCGTAAAAACATCTACCAATGAGTCCCGTATTTTTTGACTGGAAAGCCTCATATCTCTGCATATTGCTACTGTTTTTGGCTGGAATTGCCTGACAATAGCGTATGCAATAGCTGTGAATACTTTTACATTTATCTGTGTAGGATATACGCCCCGTATGTCATAGTCTTTAAAAATAGTTAAATCTATTGGAGAATTCATATCAATTTCCTTTATAAATCAAGAATAAACTGCGTTATGAGCTGTGAGAGAGTAAACGGCGCTGCGCCTGTTTTGAAGGAATATTCAAGTTCAATTAAGCGGTTATGCATAATAAGAAGTTTATCCATGGTAAATGACTTTCCCTGGTTTGTCAAACGGCTAAGCTGCCATCCTGATATTCGATTTGGGGTGATACCGTCTTTTACCTGAATAAGCTGACGGACCCGATTCTGAACCATATAGAGAATCAATTCCGGAGCTTCAGTGGTTTCTGCTTTTTCATATGTTCCAATCACATTTCGTGCATTTCCCGGTACTAGTGCGTCAAGAAACGCAAAAATTATGCCCGGAGTTTTGAAAAGATGAATATTTGCGTCTTTTAGACAGGTAAGAGCGGTTTTTCCCAGCTCCTTAGGCTCCCAGATAATAATTGTAGCGGTTTTACCAGCCTGAATGAGTATGTCAGCGTAGAGTTTAATTAATTTCTCTTTTCTTCCCAGAGGCGAGAATATATTTTCTAATGCAACAAGGACGGTTGAGCCAAAAAGAGAAAGGGATTCCACAGCCTGGCGGAGTTCAGATTCCGAAATATCTTTTCCGTTTATGTCGCGGATTTCTTTGTCTTTGGCCAGATCTTTTAGCCGGACTAATTCCGCCCGCGATGCAACGATGTTGTCACCATGAAGAATGATAAGCATATTATTAATTTTCAAATTACAAACACCAATTTTTAGAGAAAATACAAATTTCAAACCTAATCCCGCTTAGCGGGACTATTGAAAATTGAAAATTTAAAATTGAAAATTAGCTGATCTTTATTTATCCTTATATTCTCGAAACAACTTCTCTACCGTCCGTGTATCGATTTTTTTGTGTATCCCCCGATGCGGTACAAGAGCTCCTGAAAAATTCTTCGGTATATGCATGAGTTCATGGATGATAACTCTCGTTTTATCATCCAAAGACAAATGATCAAAATGTTGGGACAGCACTTCGATGATATAGTGTGCAGGTTTGCCGAGAGCCAGCTGCCAGATATGCGGAAAACTCCATATTCGGGCTCTTGCCCGAGACGTTGCCTTTATACTTCTCATGCAGACAATCCGTGAAGCATCTATATATGGAAATAATTTCCTGTTTAATACGGATTTTACGATTTTATCTATATCCGGCGCCTTTTCAACAATCATAAATTAGACTTTTATCTTTACAAACTTTATAACTTTATAAACTTTTATCTTTTATAATATTTCTTCCCCTTTATCTTTTCCGGCAAATGGGATTCAGTTGAGTATTTATCATACCCCTTCCCGTATCCTAAGTCTTTCATGAGTTTTGTCGGAGCATTTAAGATATTTTTAGGCAGAGGAAGATTGCCGTATGTCTTTACGTCATTTAAAGCCTCCATATACGCCTCGTACGTTCTGCGGTCTTTTTTTGCCAGCGCAAGATACACCACCCCATGAGCAAGATTTTCCTGACATTCAGGATATCCGATCTGATGGCACGCCCCAAACACGTCGTTTGCCACAACCAGTGCGGTTGGCTGGGCCATGCCGATATCCTCGGAAGCAAATACGATCATCCTTCGGGCAATGAAAAGCGGATCCTCGCCGGCAGCCACCATCCGGGCAAGATAATAAAGAGCTGCATCCACGTCTGATGCACGCATGCTTTTGATAAAAGCAGAAATGGTATTGTAATGTTCATCTCCTTTGGTATCGTACTGGAGCATTTTCCGTTGGGATGCTTCTTCAATGTCTGCGATGGATAAGGGTTTTTTTCCGACCTGAAGGGTTCCCGCAATCTCAAGAATGGTAATAAGTTGCCTTGCATCTCCATTTGCGATTTGGAGAAGAAAAAAGCGGGCATCTTCCTGTATTGTTTTTTTAATTTCTTTTAATGATATGTCAATAATACTATTTAATTCTTTTTCAGTGAGTGCATTCAGTACAAATACCCTGCATCGGGAAAGAAGCGGAGAAATGACTTCAAATGACGGATTTTCCGTGGTTGCACCGATAAATATAACCGTCCCCCTTTCAACATGGGGAAGAAGGGAATCCTGCTGGGCTTTGTTAAACCGATGGATTTCATCAATAAAAAGTATTGTTCTTTGTCCGGAAACCTCAAGCCGTTCTTTTGCTTCTTTTATCACTTTTCGGATGTCATCCAACCCTGTCGTAACAGCGGATTTGGGTTCAAAAATACTGTTTGTAAGAGTACTTAAAAGATATGCAAGTGTTGTTTTTCCGCATCCCGGCGGTCCCCACAAAATCATTGACGGAATAAAACCGGTTTTCAGGAGTTTCCGGATTACACCGTTTGATCCAACCAAATGTACTTGTCCGATAACTTCATCAAGGTTTTTCGGCCGCAGCCGTTCTGCCAGAGGAATTGCGCTCTCATTCATGAGCCCATTCTATCACAGAATATATAGAACAAAATAAAATTTCATACCGTGCTAATCGGCATGAACATGTATGGGTCTTTTATCCTGAGCCTCATTAACCTCAACAAAGTCAAGTTTATGATAATAAATATCACATGGTTGTCCTGATTCATCAGGATCAATTCTTACATGTTTTTCCGTTCCATTAACAGAAGATGTAAGAAGTCTTAATGCCTCTTCTGTCTCGGCAAAGAAATGTATATATAGAAGTTCTGCTTCTGCGCTTACATAAATATTACCCGGAACACGAGAGACTTCATCCTCGATTGTAACTGCTGGACACATACAGACTCCTTTTGGCTCAAACAGAATGTTTATTGAATTTATACTACCACCTTCTCCCATGGAAATCCATTTCTGCCGAAATGGCCGTATCGGGCTGTTTCCAGATAAATCGGGCGGCGTAAATTCAAACCTTCCAGGATACCCGTAACAGAAAGGTCAAGTAGCTTCCACGCATACTCTTCAATAATTTTTAGGGATTTACGTTCAGTATTGAATGTTTCTATGGCTTTAGCAATCGGCTCTTTGTGTCCTATGACATATGCAAGACGTACTTCAATCCGATCGGCTAATTGTACTGCAACAATGTTTTTTGCAATATATCGTGCTGCATAGGCAGCACTCCTGTCAACCTTTGTCGGATCTTTTCCGGAAAAGCATCCTCCGCCGTGGCGGGCAAACGCACCATACGTATCAACAATGATTTTTCTTCCGGTCACTCCTGTATCTGATGCAGGCCCGCCTATTGTCCAACGGCCTTTACTACCGTTAATGACAATACTCTCACCCGGAGGTGTTTTAAATCCGTATACATGCAATACAGGAGTTATAACGTTTTTTATAAGTTGTTTCTTTAATTCCTCGTTGGAAATTTTTGGGTTATGGGGAACTGCAAGAACAACTCGGTCAACATGTATGGGTTTTCCGTTCTCATACGTTACCTTTACTTCGCTTTTTCCGTCCGGCCGTAAGAATGGCAGTATCTTTTTTTCCCGAACCATATCCATCCGTTCTGATAATCTATGAGCAAGCATGATGGGCATCGGCATAAGTTCCGGTGTTTCCGTACAGGCAAACCCAAACATCATCCCCTGATCTCCTGCTCCTCCGTCATTCACTCCTGCCGCGATATCAGGAGATTGTTCGTGGATGTAGAGAGAGACAGGAGATTTATAGGTGAAATTGTACGCATCTTTTGTATACCCCAGTGATTTAACTGTATTTCGGGCAATTTTTTCATACGGGAGCTTCTTTTTACAGGTAACTTCTCCTGCCATAACAATACGGTTGGTTGTCACTAAAGTTTCTACAGCAACTCGGGAAAAGGGATCAACAGAAAGAGCTGCATCTACNNGAAGTAAAATAAGAAATCATATTTCCCTTTCTAGAAACACTTAGTAATTTTATAAAAATTATTTAGTGTTTCTTGCCCGCCTTAATGCGTTTTTTTAAATCGCGCTTTAGGCGGGCGGGCGAATCATCCCAGGTACCGTACGGTACCTGGCTCGTTTTGGCACCGCATCCCGACGGACGTCGGGATCGGTTGCCGGATAGGCCTTGGAGCGAGATCTCCTTTATCCTATCTCTCTTGATTTGTATGAAATAATAGTACCCACCTTTGACCGATGAAGTCAATATGCAAAATGCAAAAAAAACATAAAAATAGTTGGCATATGTTACCTTGTTTTAAAACATGGTAACATACTTTCTGCTGCAATCTCTCCTTGATTTTTGGTTTTGTATTACTCTTTGTATTACTCTATGATTAGATACATATGAATACCTCGAGCGGTTTTTTGGAAGTTATCGCCGGTCCCATGTACTGCGGGAAGACAGAGGAACTCATCAGGCAGGTGAAACGCGCAAAAATCGGGAAAGGGACCGTTCAGGTATTCAAGCATAAAAACGATGTCCGCTACGGTAAAGATAAAAAACTGTATTCCCACGCAGGAATTTCGTTTGATTGCGAAATTATTGATAAGACAAAGGAAATCCTTGCTAAAACGGACAAACATACAAAAATAATTGCAATTGATGAGGCGCAGTGGTTAGGGGAAGAACTGGTGAGCGTCGTTCAGGAACTCCTCAATATGGGCAAGCATGTCATCATAACAGGACTTGCAATGACGTTTGACAGACAGCCGTTTGTACCCATCCCTACGCTTATGGCAATGGCGGATAAAGTGACGAAACTCTCATCCGTCTGCATGCTATGCGGAGAGGACGCTGTCTATCATAAACGGATATCAAAACGAAGCAAAATAAATCCTTTAGAAAACGATCCCTCGCTGGTAAAATCCCTGAAAGACAGCGTGTATGAAGCACGGTGCAGAAAATGCTTTCGCAAAAAGCCGTAAGCACATGAATTTGAGAGATATAGCAGTTATATGTATAATATAGGCCTATGAACTATCAAGAAGCCTGTAATTTAAGCCCTAGACAAAGATATGCGTTTGCATGCCGTTGAAGGCACTTTCAACTGCAAGACCCATTCCGGAACAGGAAGCTATGATAAGTTGTTTTGCTCCAGTTAATCCAGTTATTAATACATCATATCGTGAATTCCCTGATCGTAATCACGTTAGAGTCCTTCTTGGATACATCCCAAAGTATGATCTTTAATGTATTATGGAACGTCCTGCCTGTGAAGAATGCCGAATATCTGATATTGCTCAGAAGTTATAAAGTGGTATGGTTACTCTGTTAAGGGAGGATTTTGAGAGCGGGAATATTGAAGCTTTTAAGCCTCAAATTTAATTCCTCCTATTTAGTACCCCGTGTCGGATTCGAACCGGCGATTCTCTGGCTGAAAACCAGATGTCCTAGGCCGCTAGACGAACGGGGCTAAATATCAATCTTAAGTTCTATTATATATCAATTCCCATTTATGGCCGCTACCCCCCTTCGCCAAGGCTTCGGCGGGCAAGGGACGAACGGGGCTAACAAATAATCAAATCAACTAATCAACTAATTATCCAATAAATAGTGGCAAAAGACAATGATTTTATTCCATTGTATGCACACGATACAAATATCTTGACAAAAAGGTTTACAATTACTATACTGGATATGGACAATTATAGTGACAATAAACCTGACAAATATGTACCAACCGCTGTACCGTCTGACCAACAAACTTCTTCGGAACATATCCACTATTGAGCGAACCTACGGGCAAATTGAGAGCCTCCATATACCGAAAAAATTGGAATTAAACCTTACCAAGCGTAACCTCATCGCCTCTTCATATGCTTCAAACCGGATAGAAGGGAATCCCCTAACATTACCTGAAGTTACGAACCTGCTTTTGGATGACCGGGTGCCGGTCAATCGGGATGAAAAAGAAGTGGTGAATTACTTCAGCATGCTTCAGAATCTTTCTGACTTCCAGTCAAAACAGATCTCCGTTGGGCTTATTCTGGAATTCCATACCAAGCTTATGACCGGAGTCGATGAGACGGCCGGTATCATAAGAAACGTGAAAGTCGTTGTAGGAAAATATAAGGAAGAAAAAGGGAATGTATCGCTTCGCGTAAAGCATGACCCTCCGCATCATGACCGAAAGTCTATCAAAAAAGATTTAGACGAACTTTGTATATGGATCAATACAAATATTGATATACCTGCAGTTCTTTTGACCGGTATTTTCCACCATGAATTTGTCTATATCCATCCTTTTGAGGACGGGAACGGACGGGTATGCAGGCTCCTGACAGCGCTTCTTTTTATTAAACATGACTATATGATAAATAAATATTTTGTGCTGGATGATTATTATGATATTGACCGACAGCAGTATTCGGATATGCTCCATAGTGCTGATTCCGGAGATAAAACCGAGTGGCTTGAGTATTACACAGACGGCGTAAAATTTTCCCTGCAGGGCTCTTTAGCAAAATACAGGGAGGCCATAACATCACTGCGCATAGAAGAACAGCCAACCCCTAAAGAACGGGAAGTTCTGAAAATTATTCAGGAAAAACACGAAGTGACTTCCCAGATGATTGTCAAGCTTTTAAAAGTTTCCCGCCAGCAGGCTCACGCACTCCTCCGGGGTCTTATGGAAAAGGGATTACTCGGAAAAAAAGGGAAAACAAAAAGCAGTTACTATTTTATTAAGTAGTCCCCTCTCTCACGACTTACGCCATCTGTCATCGCGAGAAGTCCCGCCAAAGCGGTACGACGTGGCGATCTTTATAATAAAGATTGCTTCGCCATAAGAATAGCTCTCAATGACAAGATGAATAAACGTATTCTGTGTAAGTTCTTCTTCTCTCTTCATTGACAAACATATGCTTATTCTTTACTCTAATATATGAGAACTATGTTTCATAAAGACTATATACGCTATATCATAGCGGGAATTATTATTCTTCTTTTTTGGCTTCTTGTAGGATTTGTAGCATACAAACGTCTTTCTACACATCCAACGGTAAGCAGTTACTGCAATGACTATGGCTGTACGAATTTCCGTGACGGATCCAATTGGGCAATACGCAATTGTCAGGGGAGTACTACAGAAGGGAGTACCTACACATGTACGCAACAAGGAATAACCGGATCGTGTGGTACCACATCCTATTGCTGTCCCGGTCCCGGAATGCTTTGGACAACTGACATGACACAGTGCAGCGGTTCAGCAGAAACATCAGGCTGTTGCGCATGTCCGGCACCTACGCCGTATACGATAACTTCCCAATGCAACGGTCCCTGCATGGGAAACAGCAACTGTACAGACGGAAATATCTGCATATTTGAACAAGGGTTTGGGTGGGTATGCAGAAATCCTGCCTGTTATAGAAATACGGGTTGCAACTGCGCTTCCGTAACTGCTACGCCAACGCTTACTCCTACCCCCACTTCAATTCAAGGCCAGTATTATTGCGGAGAACTCTGTTTAACTACCTCTGAATGCCGGTCTGATCTTCGGTGTGTATCTATCAATAATACCAGAGAATGCAGGAATCCCGATTGCCCTGAAGAAAATACCTGTTTGTGCATAGAATAACGTATGATTCACAGAAAAATATTTTTTCCATTACGTTCATTACGAAAAATAATCATTCCGTTCATCATATTGTTTAGCATAGTTGCTCTCGTATATGCTATTTCGAACCGTGATAATTTTACAAGATTAACGTCTCTCGCAATTTCATGTACTCAAGGTAAAGTCACTACACCATATGGTTATTATTATACTTTCTATCCAAATAGTACCACCATAGATAATAAATGGGTGTGTAACCAATCAAATAAAACTGTTACGTGCGGAGGGAAGAATTATTGCTGTTTCACTCCGGGAAAAGAATGGTCAGAAGGTGANNGGAAAAAAATGGGTGAAAGGAAAATGTCCTGAATGTGTTAACGGAACCGAAAAAAAAGAGGACATGATAGAGTATGTCTGTAAAAATAACAAATGGGTGCGCAGAAATTGCGACGTAACATGTCCTTATCCGGACGCTCCGACAGTGACCTGCAACGGAGACACATATTGTTGTCTGGGTGCGGGAAAAAAATGGGAAAAATGTATAACTGATACGTCTACTCCGGGCACAAAACCACCGACAGCTGCTCCTACTGGTACTGGTAAAAAGCCTTCTCCTCCGAAGCAGAAAAAGCAGAAAGCATCAAAAACACCGACAAAAGCTTCAGCAAAACAAGGCTGCAATGATAATAAGTGCCAAAGTGTAGCCCAGGGGAAACTCTGGGGATTGAATAATTGTGAGGGCGACGACCCGGACGGCGATATGCAGCTTTGCAACGCAAAAGGAAGAATTGGTGAATGCCGGGGCAAAAAGTACTGCTGTCCGGGCTCAGGACAGAAATGGACGTTGGATATGACCGCCTGTCCGGTTACTGAAGCAACCCTCACTGTTATTCCGCTGGAACTTACCGCCGGACAGTCTCTTACCGCAACGTGGAGCGGAATCCCGGCTCCTTCAACGACAGACTGGTTGGGTATGTATAAACAGGGAGAAACAGATGAACGGAATGACGTGGATTGGAATTATGTCAACAGCGCCAATACCTGCACAAAAGCTCCCGGGGATGGAAAGACAGATGGAACCTGCTTGTTTGCTGTTCCAACAAGTGTGGCAACCGGTTCCTATGAACTCCGGTTATTTTCAAGCGATTCATATGCAAAACTTGCAACAAGCAATTTGTTTACCATCGTAGGTGCTGTAACTCCCACTCCATCTGGATCTATAACTCCATCACCGACTCCGTCAACACTCTGCTGTGCATGTCCATCGCCCACTCCGTATTATTCCCAATCCATGTGCAACGGTGCCTGTATGACGAGTTTTAACTGCACATCCGGGCAGGTGTGTTTACTGGCAGATACGTACGGCTGGGTTTGCAGAAACCCTGCATGTGTTGACAGCGCATCCTGTTCCTGTACTGCTGTTATAAGTACTCCAACTCCGACGACCGGCAGTGTGAAATTAACCTGTGATGAACCATGTTCCGCAACGACCCAATGTAAAACTGGATACCGTTGTGTATATCTTAATGATCAGGATATATCGGTATGCAGAAATCCCAAATGTTTTTCCTCAGGAACCTGTTCCTGTCCGAGAATAACCCCGACAAGCATCACAAAAGGAACTGATCTTACCAGTCCTACTCCGATATCTACCCTGTCCGGTACACCTACCCCGACCGGATTACGGCTCAATGCCCTTCCCACGCTTACTCCTACGCCAACAATCGCACCCATCAATCCATCGTTAGTCATTAAACCGTTTACCGATAAAACAGGAAAAGCGCCTCAAAAATTTACTCTGACCGGTACCTCCGATCCGTTTGCAGACATCGACATCCGGTTTGATCCTGATTCTTTGGGCCAAACAACGACTGCGGACGCAAAAGGCAGCTGGAGATATATCCTGACCAAATCACTGTCTACGGGAAATAAAGAATTGACCGTGACCGCGCGAACGTCTGACGGAGGAGAAACACAGGTTAAACAATCATTTACCGTAAAAGGAGGTAAATCGTTTTTCTCTTTGTTTATCGGATTTTTCATACTGGCTTGTATCGGAGGCATTGGATTTTTTATCTATCAGAAACAAATGAATGATCAATCGTCATTATTTTCGCAATTTCCGCCTATACCGTCGTCTTCAGAAGTAACAGAGGCTCCACCGGAAACGCAGGAGTCATCTCCTGGGGCTCCGGAATCCAAACCTGATACAATTCCGTCGGAACCGTTTATTACTCCTTCCGGTGAAGCAACGCCGGTTGAGGAATCCTCCGATATGTCAGAGGAATTTAAGCCTCCAATTTCGTAAATAACTTCCCTCTTGAAATATAATTGGTATAATACCCTCATGATTGTTACTCCCTATAAAACCAGGCCCGTAGTTGCCGGAGATACACTCTATCCGATTCTTGATACGTACCTTCCCAGACTTCATGAGCGGGATATTGTAGTAGTTACGTCAAAAATCGTCAGTATCTGTGAGGGTAGTGTCGTAAAAATTCATGACTCTCAGGAGAAACAAGATCTTATACGGAAACAATCCCAGTATTACATTGATAATGAGCTAACGCGGCGCTACGAATTTCAACTCACAATAGCCAATAACATGTGCATACCCAATGCAGGAATAGATGAATCAAATGGAAATGGCTTTACCATATTGTGGCCGAAAAATCCCATGCAGTCAGCTAAAAAAATTTGGAACCATTTACGTACGAAAAATTCAATTAAATTTCTTGGAGTCATTATCTCCGACAGCCACACCACAATGCTACGGTATGGAATAACCGGAATAGGGCTTGCGTGGTGCGGATTCCAGGCATTAAAAAACTATATCGGAACACCGGACATTTTCCATCGCAAACTTAGGGTAACAAAATCCCATTTGCTTGACGGTTTGGCGGCTTCCGCAGTCCTTGTCATGGGTGAAGGAAACGAACAGACGCCCTTAGCAGTCATTCAGGAAGCCCGCAATATAGTGTTTACCGATCATTCTCCGACAAAGGAAGAAATAGAAAATATGTACATTCCTCTCAAGCAGGATATGTATGCTCCGCTTCTTATGGATATTCCGTGGCAAAAAGGAGGGAAAAAGTGAAATACTATATAACTCTTATCATCGCTATCATCATCATTGGATTTATCCTTTTTTTGAGTGTAAAAGTGGTAAAACAGAAGAAAGAATCTGTTCATATTGTTCTAGTTCCAACTCCATCAATTATTCCTACGAAAACAGTTAGCCAAACCATCGTGTATAAAAACATAACCTATGCGTATGCATATTTTGAAGTTGAGGGTTTGGCTGATTTGAAACTCATTCCGAATTTTAAAGAGAAAAAAGGGTCAGGTGAATTAAAAAGAGAATACACATGTAAAGCTGGAATTAACGGAAGTTACTATGACAAAGAAGGGGACCCATTGGGAGGATTTACTTCCGGTGGAAATACGCTTAAAAAACCCATATCCAGCCGCCTTATGGACGGATATGTATCTATTGAAGGAACGAAAGCGGATATTGGATTCTCGCCTCTTCCAAAAGCATCCATTATTCTTCAGGCCGGTCCCCTCTTATTAATCAATAGGGAAGTCACAAAACTGAAAATCGCATCTGATGAGTCTGCACGTCGTTCAATTGCAGCTATAACAGTAAATAAAAAATTGCTGTTCCTTACAGTTTATAATCCGGAATCAACGTACCTGGGCCCGTATCTTTCACAATTGCCGGCGATAATTCAGTTAATAAGCGACACATTGCCTTCCCCTATCATTTCTGCAATTAATTTGGACGGAGGAAACGCATCGGTATTTTTTAACGAAGAAATAACCCTTTCCGAACTCTCCCCTATCGGCAGTTTGTTTTGTCTCCGGTAAGTAAGCTCTTACCGAATAACACGTCAGCCCCGCGGTGTCGGAGAAGTGGAGGGATTCTGAGGGATACAAATCCGTCGGTTTGATTTTGGCCCATTTATTACCTTGAATTTACTATAAGCTTTCTCTATAATTGGAGGATGCGGTTAGAAGTTGTGCACCCAGAAAATAATGTATCTCCTGAACACCCCCTGGTAGGAAAATCTATTGCTATTATCGGTGGTGGACCTGCCGGTGCGTTTTGTGCATATGAATTGGCAAGAAACGGAGTGGAAGTCCGTATTTTTGAGGACAGATCTCCTAAACGTCCTGATTTTTCAGCTGGAGAAAAGAGAATCCCATGCACCGGTTGTGCCGGTTGGTTGCAGGCAGACGTTACAAAATTATTGGCTGATAACGGGCTGGAAATGTCACCCGAGGTTGTGCAGTCAAAAACCACGTTCACGAGTATAGTTATGCCTAAAACGGAAGCCAATTTACGCCTAAACGCCCCGTCAACCACGGTTTTTCGCGGATTCAGTCCAATACATCAATTTGAAGGTCATCCTCATGTTGCCAGCCTTGACGGCTGGCTGCTAGAGAAGGCCATAGATGCCGGAGCAAAACATCTTCAGGTAGAAATTTCCAGTATAGATCTGAATGAGGATAGTCAGGGAAAGGTATGCATAGGAGATAGTACGGGACTCAAATATAAAACCGATCTCGTCATTGGTGCATTCGGGCATAATCGCCGTTTAATGAATACTATCCAATACCCAGACTCAAATCCTATGCGGCTGGAAATGCCAGAATCCCAAAGAGCCGGGGTAAGGGAATACTTCATTCCTAAGGAATTTATATCCCGTGACTTGCTGGAAAGTACATTTGTTTTTGCCAATCCAACTCCACGCATCCCGTTTGGTACCATTTGTCCAAAAGGTAAATTCGACCAGGAACCTTCGGGCATGTATATCACTATCGCTTTAATGGGAAGAGGTGATGTAGCTCCGGATGACTTTAAGGATTTTTTGGATAATGAGCAAGTAAAAAGACTGTTACATATAGACACCCAAACCAAGCCTCGTTGCGCATGTTTCCCTCCGTTAACCGTCCAATCTCCAAGACAGTTTATCCTACCGGGACGAAAAGATAATGTCATTATGGTAAATATCGGTGATGCCGGGCCAACCAGGCTAAGAAAAAACGGCATTGGATCAGCCTTGGACAGCGCAAAGCACCTGTCAGATATACTTCTTAGATATGGTAATAGTAGTGAGCATATGGAAATATATAAAAGATATATCGAAAGAACGTATGTCCGGGATAATCACGTGGTTAACTTCGTTATGCATTTGTCTGATTTTATACTTAATCATGATTTTACGCGCCGTGCGGTAATCTGCCTCACTGATCATAATCTCGGAGTCGTATCACAAATAACGCAAAACACCATAGAACGTATCCTCACCGGTAAAGGTCCTTACTGGCGCATTCCTATCGATGTCTTTTTAGAAATTTTTGCCAATACTTCCGGACCGGGCGAGTAATAACAATAATGAACCGCTATTAAGCCCGACGGGATTACTAGGTTCACGGCTTTATACTGAGTGGAGTCGAAGTGCTCCGCAGCCAGCGCTGCCCCTACTGATTCTTCGATTTCACTTTTGGTGCTCGTTTTTGAACAAATTCGAACTCATTTTAAAGAATTGTGTTAGCCCCTCCTTCGCTAAAGCTACGGCAGGGCACAGTTGCCTTGCTCCGCTCGGCTCGCAAGGTGAGCGCGGCGNNGCGATTTTTCTCTCCCTGCGGTCGAGTAAGGGAATGACTTAATGTGTAAATCTTTTATCATTCTTCTCGGTCTCCAAGGCGTCTGGGGTACTTACGAATTCAAATGACTCTTTAATTAATCGTTCAGCAGCTTGTAATAGGTTAAGTTGCTTTTCATTTACTTCTGCAGAGTTGATAACAAGATTGAATAATTTTCCTGTAATAGAAACGGTAACACTACCTCCCCCAGAGGGCGGAACAACCTCTATTTTATTGCTATCGTATGTGATGTTAAATCCATACGGGTAAATTAGTCGATAACCATCTTTAAAGTTTTCCAGAACTGCCCATTGGGAGAATTCGTCTCCATAAATTATTTCTTTTTCCTCTCGTATCTGACTGGTAACATGTTCTATAAGCGTTTGCTTTTCAAACGCTCCCGAAGCAGAAGCATTCAGTGTCGTGTTAGTCAGACCATCTGAGGTTATTCCATATTGGTACTGTTTTCGTGGCGAAGAAATAATAGGGAGTTTCCAGAGAATAACTCCTACGATCACCAAACCAACAATAACAAATAAATATCTTCGTGAAAATACATGTTGTTTGGTTTGTCGTGGTTTGTATGGTCGGGCATGTTTTGGTTGACGGCGTCTAACTGTTTTTTTCATAATTTTGCCACTTGACAGTGGTATATGAATATTATTAACTATATACATATGAAGAAACAATACTCAATTTTCGCTTTTCTGTTTTTGATGCTTGGATTAGCAGTTGTTGGGGTACGCACACCTGTTCAAGCAGCCTCGCCTCGAACGACTACGACATGGGCTGCCACTGGTGAAGGGGGGGTGGATGTTGTTCCCTACGTTCGTGTTGATAAAAAGGCACTATTCGTTGACTTCGAAAATTTTAACAACACGATAGATCATGTTTACTATAACCTGAATTATAATCGTCGTGACAATGGGATTAAAGGTGGAGTAGAAGGTTCATTTTTCCCAAGTGTGGCGGCGTATAGCGGCTCATATAATGGAAAAAATTATATTCGGAGAGAGTTAATTTTTGGAACGTGTTCTCAAGGTGTGTGTGTATATCATCCAGCTAAAGATGTGGTTTTGACGGTGAAAACATATATCAAAGATGGCAAGGTAGCTCAATACACCAAAGTACTTAGTTTCCCACAAGATCAGTTTTAACTTTCTTCTTGCATTTATTCCTTCATTTTCTACTTACTTAGAAGGCAGTTTACTAAGGTTGTATTTCTAATCGCGTATTAGCTTATATAAGCAATCGGTTTGAATTCGCCAGTTGCGCTATTTGAATTTAATAAAAAGTTCTTTACATTTTTTTTGCGTTTTTTCTCTGGTTTGAAAAACGAGTTCGAGCCGACGCTTTCGGAAGCGCGGCGGGTGGGTGCGCCGCGCTGGAGTAGCGAGCCGCGAAGCGACGAGCTAACAACTTGACTTAAAA